>JALSHQ010000075.1 GCA_026982145.1 Gammaproteobacteria bacterium
TCAAACTTTAAACCTTTCATCTATTCTGCCGCGCTTGAAAAAGGCTTTACTGCTGCCAGCATGATCAACGACGCACCGGTTGTTTTTGATGACGCTGGACTCGAAAGCGCTTGGCGGCCAGAGAACTATAGCGGTAAATTCTTTGGTCCGACCCGCCTGCGTCTGGCTTTGGTCAAATCCCGTAATCTGGTTTCAATCCGCTTGATGCGCTCCATCGGCATCCGTTATGCACTTGAGTATGTCGGCCGTTTTGGCTTTGATACCGACACCCTCCCCCGAGACCTTTCACTGGCGCTCGGCAGTGGTGCGGTAACACCACTGCAACTTGCTGCGGGCTATGCGGTACTTGCCAATGGCGGCTACAGTGTCACCCCCCATCTGATCAAACAGATTATAGACGCCGATGGTGCAGTACTGTTCGAGGCCAATCCACCCACCGTCTGCCGTAAAGACTGCATCACCCCGGCAGATGAAATTGATGCTTTGATTTTGGGCGAGACAGCCGAGGGTGTAACCACTCGCCCCCTCAATATCGCAAAGCGCGTAGCCTCTGAAGAGAACATCTATTTGATGACCTCCATGCTGCGCGATGTCATCAAGCGGGGCACCGGCCGCCGTGCGCTACAATTAAAACGCAATGATCTGGCCGGAAAAACAGGCACCACAAATGACCAACAAGACGCGTGGTTTTCAGGCTACAACGCTGATGTGGCTACGATTGCTTGGGTCGGTTTTGATCAGGTTCGCTCGCTGGGGAACCGTGAAACTGGTGGACGTGCAGCACTCCCGATGTGGATCTACTACATGAAAGAGGCGCTGAAAGGCACCCCTGAAAAACCACTGGAACGCCCCCCCGGATTAATCACTGTACGCATTGATCCAGATAATGGCCTGCTTGCAGAAAGCAATCAACCCGATGCGATCTTTGAAACGTTTAGAAGCCAGTATGTGCCGACGCGTTACAGCAGACCCAAAGCCGAGCAGCCGCCCATTTCAGATGATAACTCGGCGACACCGACTGCTGATGAGCCACCTGCTCAGCTTTTCTAGCGAGAATCAGGCGTGACTCATGCTAAAAAATCACATCGCCTACGCCAGCAGCTTGCTGTTGAAGCCGCTCGCATTATGACCGAAGAAGGTGTCCTTGATTTTCATACCGCCAAACGCAAAGCTGCGGATCGAGTCGGCGTTATCAATGACCAGGTGATGCCGCGCAACATAGAGATTGAGCTGGCATTAAAGGAGTATCAGGCGATTTTCCGAGCGGAGCAGCAACCGGCCCAGCTCTCTGCACTGCGAAAAACAGCCATTACCGTGATGCAATTGCTTAGCGATTTTTCACCTCGCTTGGTCGGGTCTGTGCTGCGCGGCAGTGCGGATCAGTACACCACCATCGACATCCACCTCTTTTCAGACAACAGCCTCTCGCTTGACTGGCTGCTCATTGAACATCACATTCCGTTTAATATGAGTGAGCGCGAGTACCGTTTCAAGGGTGATGTTATTGAGCGCTATCCGCTCTACCTCATTGAGGGGGAGGGGGATGCTGATGTAGCGCTGACGGTATTCCCTGAAAGAGGGGTTCGCCAGCCCCCCAAAAGCCCACTGGATGGAAAATCTATTCAGCGGGCTTCAATTTCAGAAGTACAAGCACTACTTCAAAAGGTTCCTTAGCGCTTCTCGACTGGAACATAATCACGCACATCCTTGCCCACATACATCTGTCGTGGGCGCCCAATACGTTGCCCCGGCTCACTGATCATCTCCATCCACTGAGAGACCCAGCCCACCGTGCGAGCAACAGCAAACATCACCGTGAACATATTGGTTGGAATGCCTAGCGCCTTGTAGATGATGCCCGAATAAAAGTCGACATTCGGATAGAGCTTTTTCTCGATAAAATAATCATCTTTGAGTGCAATCTCTTCCAGCCCCATTGCGAGCTCAAACATCGGGTCATTGGGGTCTCCAAATTTCTCCAGCACCTCGTAACACATTTTGCGAATGATCGTAGCGCGTGGATCATGGTTTTTATAGACCCGGTGGCCAAAACCCATCAAGCGAAATGGATCATCTTTATCTTTTGCCTTTGCAATATATTTAGCAATATTGGAGGTGTCGCCAATCTCATTTAACATATGCAATACCGCCTCATTGGCACCGCCATGCGCCGGCCCCCAAAGTGCAGTGATGCCAGAAGAGATGCAAGCAAATGGATTAGAACCAGAACTTCCCGAGAGGCGGACGGTTGCGGTACTCGCATTCTGTTCATGATCCGCATGCAGAATAAAAATCATATCAAGCGCCTTTTCAGCCACTGGGTCCACCACGTAATCTTCACTCGGCACCGAGAACATCATGTGCAATAGATTACCGCAGTAGCTCAAGCTGTTTTTTGGATAGATAAACGGTTCACCGATGGAGTACTTGTAGCAGGCCGCCGCAATCGTCGGCATCTTTGCCAACATGCGATGCGCCGCAATCACGCGGTGGCGTGGATCGTGAACATCAGTTGAGTCATGATAAAAGGCTGACAATGACCCAACGACACCCACCATGCTCGCCATCGGATGTGCATCGTGATAAAAGCCTTTATAAAAAGTTCGAAGGCTCTCTTTTAGCATGGTGTGGCGGCTAATCATGCTGACAAAGTCATCTAGCTTCTCTTTGCCTGGCAACTCGCCATTCATCAACAGATAAGAGACCTCAAGAAAGCTGCTACTTTCTGCCAACTGCTCAATGGGGTAGCCGCGGTAACGCAATATTCCTTTGTCGCCATCAATAAAGGTGATGCCACTGCGACAGCTTGCTGTCGACTGGAAACCGGGGTCAAACGTAAGATAACCGTGATCCCGATAGAGCGTACTGATATCAATGGCAGGAATCCCCTGCCCATCTTTTAGCGCAGGCAGTTCGATACGCTTACCCGTTTCATTGTCCGTAATGGTAAAGGTCTTGTTACCCATCTGATTCATCTCCCTCTCACCAGTCTTGTTCAGGATATTAACGCAATGTCTTTTGTGACTTGTTCTGATGATTGCTTGAACAGCTGTGCTTCTTCATCACTCAACGGCAACTCAATGACTTTTTCAACGCCCCCGGCACCCAACACGACCGGCACCCCGAGCGCGATATCTTGTTCACCATACTCGCCATCCAGCATCGCAACACAAGGCAAGATACGTTTGCGATCATTGCAGATCGCATCGATCATCGTGGCCACCGCGGCGGCGGGTGAGTCGTTAGCGCTACTAGTCTTTTTAAGCGCTAGAATTTCAGCGCCACCATTTCGGGTGCGGGTGACAATGCGGTCAATCGTGGCGGCATCTAAAAAATTACTCACGGGAATACCGCTGATGGTAGTGTAGCTGATCATCGGTACCATGGAGTCGCCGTGGCCACCGAGCACCATCGCTGAAACATCGAGGTTTGAATAGCCGGTCTCCATGGCAATAAAGCTCGCCATGCGCGCGGCGTCCAACACCCCTGACAATCCAAATACACGGCTGCGATCCCAACCTGTCGCTTTCCAAAAAGCGTATGACATCACATCGACCGGGTTTGTTACCAGAATCACCATCGCATCGGGGGCGTACTCCATCACATCATCTGCAATCGGGCGGATCACCGCGAGATTAGCCTCTAATACATCTGAGCGTGACATCCCCGGTTTGCGTGGCAGGCCTGCGGTAATGACCACAATGCTGGAGCCGGCAATCGCCTCATTGCTTTCATCGCCACTCACTCGGGTATCAAAACCAAATAGCGGTGCAGACTCTTGCAAGTCCAGCGCTGTGCCCTTGGCCACCCCTTCACGGATATCGGTCAGCACCACTTCGTGAGCATTATCACGGTAAGCCAAAATCTGTGCGGTTGACTCTCCAACCCGACCCGCACCAATAATCGAAATCTTTTTCATGCTAGCTCCTTAGCGCTCTTAGCTCTTATGTACCGAATGTTGAGAACCTTATTCCATTCTTAACGATTGCATCCACTGGGATGAATCGGCAGCCCTGACAATAAATTGAATTCGATTATATAGATAGCCCTGTTATTTCATCACCATCTATGCGTAGCAGCGATGCTCAATGCGAGGGTAAAATTCTGGGTAATCCATGCTCGCCACACCAGACTCCACGGCCGCATAGGCCACTGATGCCGGGACGCGGTCAATCAAACGTGGATCAAGCGGTGTTGGAATGATGTAATTACGCCCAAAGCTTAGCTTATCCAGTTTGTAGGCGCTCAACACCTCCTGCGGCACCGGCTCACGTGCCAGATCGGCGAGGGCGTAGACAGCGGCAATCATCATATGCTCATTGATCTTGCTCGCACGCACATCCAATGCGCCACGGAAGATGAACGGGAAGCCCAATACATTATTGACCTGATTGGGAAAATCACTGCGCCCCGTCGCCATAATCAGATCATCACGCACCGCATTCGCAACGGCGGGATAGATTTCAGGGTCGGGGTTTGAGAGTGCAAACACAATCGGCTTGGGCGCCATTGCGGCGATATGTTCTGGGCTCACCAAATCGGGGCCTGAGAGCCCGATAAAAACATCCGCCCCGTTCATCGCATCCGCAAGCGTTCTGTCATCTGTCTCAACCGCAAACTCTTCCTTGAATTCATTGAGATGATCTCGACCACGATAAATCACACCGCGGCGATCAAGCATCCGCAGGTTTTCCTTTTTCGCTCCCAGCGCCAACAGCAAGCGCATCGATGCAATCGCTGCCGCACCGGCACCCAAGCAGACAATCTTCGCCTGTGGCAAGCGCTTCTCCTGCAACTCCAGACCATTGATCAGCCCCGCGGCGGTGATGACCGCAGTACCGTGCTGGTCATCATGAAAAACAGGGATGTCGAGCGCTTCGCTCAAACGCTGCTCAATTTCAAAACAATGTGGCGATGCGATATCTTCAAGGTTAATCCCACCAAATGTCGGTGCGATATTAATCACCGTATTGATGAAATCCTCGGGGTCTTTAGCCACCACTTCAATATCAAAAACATCGATATCTGCAAATTTCTTAAACAGCACCCCCTTCCCTTCCATCACCGGTTTGCTGGCCAAGCTGCCCACATTACCCAGCCCCAGCACTGCGCTGCCATCGGTAATCACCGCAACCAAATTTCCTTTCGCGGTGTATTTGTATGCTGCTTCAGGGTCTTTAGCAATTTCGCGTACCGGCTCTGCCACACCCGGGGTGTAGGCAAGCCCCAAGTCATCTTGCGTCATGCAAGACTTGGTAATCGAGATACAGATCTTGCCCGGCTCCGGTTGCGCGTGATAATTGAGCGCTGCTTGCTTTTTCTCT
>JALSHQ010000076.1 GCA_026982145.1 Gammaproteobacteria bacterium
ATGCTCGTGTCTAGGCCGTCAGGTGAACTGCCGCCACCGCCACATGCCACTAAAAGCAATGCTATGGCGGGATAAACAACAGACAATTTTCGGCACTTCATAATATCCATATTACGATATATAACGTTGTTTTAAATTGAATTGCTTAGGTGACTAAAATCTATCGCGACAGAAGGTACCATATTCATTAGCTATATTCACGGCTTAAAGTTCAAAGTGAGATGTGTATCACTGTATTACCGATATAACAATGTAGAAATACTACTTTTTAGAGTGAGGCAGGTGTATCTCTTCAACCTGTCCCGCATCTGGGTCGTTGAAAGTATCAATTGAGATGCTCTTTTCTGATTTAGCCACGATGGTGGTGATAGCCGCATCACCCGTAACGTTAACCGCGGTGCGCATCATGTCGAGCAGTCGGTCAACCCCCATGATCAAGGCGATGCCTTCAACTGGCAAGCCCACCTGATTAAGCACCATCGCCAACATAATCAGCCCAACGCCTGGCACACCGGCAGTGCCGATAGAAGCAAGTACTGCCATGCCAATCACAGTGAGATAACCCATGAGCCCTAAGTCAATGCCGTAAACATTGGCGATAAAGACCGTTGCAACCCCCTGCATGATGGCGGTGCCATCCATGTTGATGGTGGCGCCAAACGGCACCACGAAAGAGGCGGTAGAGTTATCAACCCCAAGCCGTTTTTCAACACTGCGCAGCGTTACTGGAATGGTGGCATTAGAGCTCGAGGTGCTGAAGGCGAAAATTTGTGCGGTGCGCATTTTGCGCAGAAAGATGAGCGGGTCCAGCTTTGAAAATAGTTTGAAGATCACCATCAAGGTGCCTGCAGCGTGAAGCAGCAGGACAACAGCGACCACGGCGAAGTAGCTGATCATCGGTAAAATCAGTCCGAGCCCCTGTAACGAAAATGTTTTTGCCATTAAGGCAAATACACCGTAAGGCGCAATATGCATGACGACGGTAACGACTTGCATCATCACCTCATTAAGGCGTTCTGCTGCCTCTGCAATGGGGCGTGCCTTTTCACCGACCATTAAAATACAAACGGCAAACAGAATGGTAAAGAAGATGATTTGCAGCATGTTACCGCTGGCGTATGCGGCAATAGGGTTGCTTGGCACAAGATCAATGATCACTTGGGTGATCGGGGGTGAGGCGGGCGCGGTAAAGTTACTGGTAGTGACATCGCTGAGTTCAAACCCTTGCCCCGGCCCGACGATAGAGGCGACGGTGATGGCGAGTGAAATTGCAAGCGCGGTGGTGAGCAGAAAGAGTAAAAAAGCTTTAAGGCCGACTCGGCCGAGCTTGTTGATATCCCCCAGTCCACAGACACCGCAAATGAGTGAGAAGGTGACAAGGGGCACCACCAGCATTTTTAGCAAGTTGATAAAGAGCGCGCCCATGACATGAAACAAGCCATTGACGAGGTAGTCCTGAACAAAAGCAACCTCACTGGCAACGGCATTGATGAGGCTGCCGAGGATTAATCCAGCACACATCCAGATCAGTATCTTTGTTGTCATGGTCTGCTTGGCTTGCATATTCGCTCCATTGTCGCTGAGTTGTGGTTAAACTCAGCCGATAAATAAAAAACTACTTTTTAGTCCGCGCTTTCTGTTTCATCGCTTCTTGTAGGTTTTGCAACATCTGCCCTGGCTTTCCAAAGGGCTTCATTTCAAGCTTAATGGCGTTGTATAGGATCGCATTGCCTTTTTCATGATTCACAATGACCAGATGGTAGCCACCCAGCGGCATCGCTTTGGGCAATGTTACAGAGAGTTGCTTGTTTTGTTGGTCAACGGCCAGTAACGGATTTGGCAAGGGTTGTAATGCAATAATATTGTTGCTGCCAGAAAAGTAGAGCGTGCCATCGTGGATATCGAAACGATTAATCATACCATTGGTGTGGTAACGCGTCAGCAGCCGCCACTGCTGGGGGTTATGAATGTCATATTTAAAAATAGAGCGATGGTTTGCAGCGACATAGAGTGTAGCGCCATCAATCTGAAGGTCACTCACCGGCATGCTAAATGGGATGCGTGCAATGAGGCGTGGGTTGGATGGCACCGCCACATCAACCATTAAAATACTATCACCAGGGAGATGAATAAAGAGCGTTGACCCTTGGCTGCGTAGCCATTGGCCATTAGCGGCAAGCTTGAATGAATGCAGTCGTTCTAATTTTTCAGGGTTGCGGCTGTCGATAATTTCAAGGCGCTGGTCATTGCGGGTGAGATAGAGTGTATGGCCATCGTTCCAGAAGTCGATGAGGGGTAATTGATAAGTAGTACGTATCAACGGTGTCAGTGGCTTAGTGATATCAATGACAGAGATTGCATGACCACGCTCCGCAACAAACAGTTGGCCGTGGGCAGTACGGATAATATCGGCACGGTGGTCGAGCTTGACCTGTTTGAGGAGTTCGGCCTGAAATGGGTTCGAAATGTCGATGATAGAGATGTAGCGGTTTTCTTGCGCAACATAAGCGTATTGACCATTTAGGGTCACGCGGAGTGCGGGGCTATCAAGGTCGACCCCCGTAAACCAAGTGGGGTTAAGCGGGTTATTGATATCGAAAATCTGCAACCCGTCAATGCCGCTGGCAGCAAAGAGGAACTTGCCCCGCGAAACGGTTTGCTGAATATTGTCATTGCCCAGATAACGGCCGAGCAGAGAGGGCTGTGCAGGTTGAGCGATGTCGATGACAGCAAGCCCCCCCCACCAGTCAAAAATATAAGCATGATCATCTTTAATGCGCAGTCCCCACGCAGCCCCCTCGGTGTCGTAACTGCCGACGATGCGAGGCTGCGCAGGTTCACTGATGTCGATTACCTGCATGCCGGCGAGCCAGTCTGCAATATAAAGGTGGTCACCCTTGCGCTCAATGCCGCGCGCATTTCCGGGGGTCGTAATATGGCTGATGGCAGTGGGGTGAGCGGGGTCGCTGATGTCGATGATGTAAACGCCATGATCAAAGAAGGTGACATAAGCGAAGTCACCATCGATCAGCACATCTTCAGCCGCACCACCGGGGGTGAACTGGCCAATCTGTTTGGGTGCTGTTGGCTCGCGGGTGTCAAAAATCAGCAGGCCTGACTCGTCATCAGCAATAAAGGTGAGGCCGCCGCGTACCCGAATGCCCCATGATTTCCCCGCGGTGTTAACGCTACTGAGCAGGCGGGGTTGGGTGACATCACTAATGTCGATGATCTGAAAGCCACCCCGATGGCTCGCAAGGTAGAGTAGGTCGTCCTGCAGTTGTGGAATATAGGCGAGCCCCGGTGTTTGCAATGTCGAGACAGGTTGGGGTTGGTTGGGATCACTGATATCGACAATCAATAGCCCGTAGTCATCATCAGCAACATAAGCGTAGTCATCGCGCACCACGATCCCTTTTGGTGAACCTGCTGTTTTGAGGCTTGATAGCAGCCGTGGTTGATGTGGCTCAGTGATGTCATAAAGGTGAATGCCGGAGAACCAATCCGCAACATAGAGCGTATTGCCCAAGATAAAACCGCGTCGCTGCCCACCAAAGTTAACCCCTTGTCCAAAATCTAACCCTTCATTGCTGACTTGAGGTGGCGGAGTGGAAAAATCATATTCGAGAAACGCATGGGGTGAGATGGCAAACAGGCGATGCTGCTGTTGTGTAAAGGTGTTTAATATCAGCTTTGTTTGATGTGGGTGACTATACGTTGCGACAATCGATGGCATGGTGGGCGTACCAACATCGAGCAGAGCGAGGTGGTTGTCACGGTTCAGTACCATGACCCGCTCACCATTTACATCGACCTGCAGGGCATGCCCCACTTTTTGGTGGCTGCCCAGCCAGTTAAACTGATCAGGTGTTTTTATATCAAACAGAGTGACCCCCGCCGTGGTGGTGGCCACATAAAGCGTGCCGTTGTGCTGTTTGAGGTCGACGGCCGCCCCCGTGGTGCGGTAGTGGTAAAGGGGGGTGATATTTAAAGGGTCTTGGCTGTTGAGCACAGAGACCCCTTGCGTTCCCGTCGCAAGGTAGATGCGCGAATCACTCACGCTGAGCGCATCGGCGGGGTGGTCAAGCAGGGTCGTCGATAGCCGCTGTGGCCGATTGGGGCTGCTGGCATCAAGCGCGACTAATGTCTGGTTGGATAATAGAAGCGCGATAAAGCCGCTGGACAGGGCGTCGAGCGCGGTGATCGCTGCACTGGTTTTATATTTACCGATGATTTTTGGTGTCGCGGGTTGTGTAATATCAACCATCGAGAGGTGCTGTTCACCTGCAATGTAAAGACGGTCACGGATGATGCTCAGCTGTTTTGCCGCATGGGGAATTTGCATGCGTGCAACGACAGTGGGCGCACGCGTGGCTGACAGATCAATCACTAGCACCGCGTGATGAGTGGCAATAAAGGCGTGACCGTTAGCCACCACAAGATCGGAAGCCTCCTCATTTTGCAGTGGCAGTTGATGTTTTAAATAAGGGCCGCCCGGGGTTAGCATGATGGTGGAGCCATCAATGAGGCTGTTATCGATCGCGCTCAGGTCGATTTTGATCTCGCTCTGCTTGCCGGCATAGCGCGTCACATTTTCAATGGGCGCACTGCCCGCTTGCGCAGTGGCCACGAGCAGTAGCGTGATGCAGCAGGCGTGAAAGAGGTGATGCTTTATCGTACGTATTGAGGTTAGTGGGGTCATTGAAATGGCTTTAATATCAGGTACCAGTGAGTAGGTAAGTGAAGTTTTTTGCTATGCCACCTTTCAGGGTGTGGTGCCGAGAGAGAAGCCTACCGTCTCGGCACCACTTTGTAGTTTGTATTGAAGCGTTAGAGCTTTGAGAACACATTTTCAGCAGAGATCAGTGTGCTCTTAATCTCACGGTGGCCATGTGCTGCCGAGACAAACCCTGCTTCATATGCTGATGGCGCAAGGTAGATGCCATCTTCCAGCATGGCGTGAAAGAACTTTTTGAAGCGCTCAATATCGCATTCAGTCACCTGCTTGAAGGAGGTTACCTTTTCCTCGTTGGTGAAAAAGAGACCAAACATGCCGCCGACAGTGTTCGCTGTCATCGGGATGTTAAAGGCCTTGGCACGTGCCAGCATCCCTTCAACCAGATGTTCGGTGTTTGAGACTATCCCCTCAAACACGCCTGGTTTCTCAAGTTCGGTCAGTGTTGCTAGGCCTGCCGCCATCGCAATTGGATTGCCCGAGAGGGTACCTGCCTGAT
>JALSHQ010000077.1 GCA_026982145.1 Gammaproteobacteria bacterium
ATCAGCAGTGATGAGCGTATATTCTATCTACACCGCGTCTCAATACTCCATTGATGTGCGCACCAATTTAGTGCGACTATTCGTTCGATTTCAGGCATCATAATAAGCAGCGCAAGATTAGCGACCAGTTGCGCTTTAGATTCTGGCGAATAAAAGCTATAACCAGCTGTTTTAAATTGACTTTTTCATAAAGCCTACTTATTCCAGCATTTATCAAATTCAAGCATCAAGCTGGAGTGGTTTTTGCTTACCTCTAATGACCCAACGCATCCTGAACAAATAATCGATGACGAGTGAACACCACATTCTTGAAAACCTCAACACGGCCGTATTGCTGTTTGATGAGCAGCTCTGCCTGAAGCAGCTGAACCCCGCAAGTGAAGCGATGCTGGCAGTGAGTGCGAGGCAAGCGGTGGGAAGCGCTGTGAAAGAGTTGGTGCCTGCTGATGCCGACTTCGTTGCGGCGCTGCAACATGCGCTCGATACCGAGGAGCCGCGTACTGAGCGTGAAATTCAGCTGCATCTGGCACACATGCACACCATCATTGTCGACTGCACCATCACCCCACTGCGTGATGGCAGCCGCCCGCCTGAGCTGCTGGTGGAGCTCTTCCAACGCGACCGCCACCTGCGTATTGCTCGCGAGGAACAGCTGCTTGCACAGTACAACACCAGCCGCACCTTGCTCCGTGGCATCGCACATGAAATCAATAATCCACTGGGTGGGCTAAGGGGAGCCGCCCAGTTACTTGAGCAAGAGCTCGATGATGAAGCGCTGCGAGAATATACCAATGTGATTATCGGTGAGGCTGATCGCCTGCAAAATTTACTGCGCCGCATGCTCGGCCCCAACACTCTGCCCCACAAAAAAGTGATCAACATCCACGAGGTGCTAGAGCGGGTCTATGCACTCACGCAGGCTGAAGCCCCCCCAGAGATCACCATTAAACGCAATTACGACCCCAGCATTCCGGAACTCGTGGCTGATCCGGAGCAACTGATTCAAGCGGTGCTGAATATTGTGCGCAATGCGATGCAGGCGCTGGGTGACAACAGCGGCACCATCACCTTACGCAGCCGCACACAACGCCAATTCACGATTGGCAACCATCGCCACAAACTGGTCGCACGAATCGATATCATTGATGACGGCCCCGGTATTCCACCCAGCCTGCGCGACCAGCTCTTTTACCCGATGGTCACGGGGCGCGCCGACGGCACCGGACTGGGGCTCTCCATTGCACAGTCTCTGGTCAACCAGCACGACGGGCTTATTGAGTGCAGCAGCCAAGCGGGTGAAACGGTCTTCACCTTGCTACTTCCTCTGGAGAAAATAGATGAGTAATCAGGAACATATCTGGATCATTGATGATGATCGCTCGATCCGCTGGGTGCTCGAAAGAGCACTCACCAAAGCGGGCATGACCACCACCTGTTTTACGAGTGCCGCCGGGGTGCTCGAAAAGCTGACCATTGAACAGCCCGATGCGATTATCACCGACATACGCATGCCTGGCATGGATGGGCTGGCGCTGCTTGAATCGATTAAAACGCACTACCCAGATCTGCCAACGATCATCATGACCGGCCACTCGGATCTCGACAGCGCCGTTGCCGCCTATGAGGGGGGGGCGTTTGAGTACCTGCCCAAACCCTTCGATATCGGCGAAGCAACCGAGCTTGTCAAACGCGCCACAAACCAACGTCGCCGTACCACGAGCAAAAGCACCACAGCCAGCATCAAGCCGTCCGCGATGCCTGAGATTGTAGGTGAAGCACCTGCGATGCAGGAGGTCTTTCGCGCCGTCGGGCGCCTCTCTCGCTCCAATATGACGGTGTTGATTACAGGAGAATCCGGCACCGGTAAAGAGCTGGTGGCACAAGCACTGCACCGCCACAGCCCACGAACTACCCAACCTTTTATTGCGATTAACACCGCCGCGATCCCCAAAGAGCTGCTCGAGTCAGAGCTCTTTGGCCATGAGCGCGGTGCATTTACCGGGGCTCAGAGCATGCGCGCCGGCCGTTTTGAGCAGGCACGTGGTGGCACCCTTTTCCTCGATGAGATTGGCGACATGCCGGTCGATCTGCAGACCCGCCTACTGCGTGTGCTTTCTGATGGGGAGTTTTACCGTGTCGGAGGTCACACCGCCATTAAAAGTGATGTGCGCATCATTGCCGCCACCCATCAAAATTTGGAACAGCGCGTGAGTGACGGCCTATTTCGCAATGACCTTTACCACCGGCTCAACGTGATCCGCGTTCACATCCCTTCCCTCAGCGAACGCAGCGAAGATATCAAAATGATGGCCGAACATTTTTTACACCGCGCGGCCGAAGAGCTTGCGGTCGAAAAGAAAGTACTGGATAAAGCCACCACTCGCTTTCTCTCCCAATACAGTTGGCCCGGCAACGTGCGGCAGCTTGAGAACACCTGCCGCTGGCTCACGGTGATGTCTCCCGGCCAAACGATCCACCTCGAAGATCTGCCGCCAGAGCTAAGAAGTGATACCTCCCAATCTGCCAGCGGTGATGACTGGGAAACGGCCTTAAAGTCTTGGGCCGACGCCCAGCTACATCAAGGTGCCAGTGAAATACTTGATCGTGCAGTGCCGGCCTTTGAGCGAGTGATGATTGAGTCCACGCTGAAACACACGGGGGGGCGCCGTCAAGAGGCTGCTAAACTGCTCGGCTGGGGGCGCAACACATTGACCCGCAAAATCAAAGAACTCAACATGAACGATGCTAGCCACGCACTCGCGCCTGACAAACCATAATCCCCCCGGCTTCATTTTGGCGTTAGCCTGACTAGCGCCGCTATCTTTTTAAACTCTCTCAACCCCCTGATTTCTCATTAAAATAAAGATGATTGGGGCTTACTAATGATTAGACTTCCGAGTAAAATGCTCGGCTATTTTAACTAAACCTTTGGGGATGTTTTTTGACTACAGATGCAGCTCACCACCGTGTATGGCACACGGCTCATGTCTATTTCGGTACCAGTCTGATAATCGGGCTTACCCTTAACTATTATAGTGCTCTAAATTTTGGAATATTTAGCGGCTCCATCATCCTTCACATGATCGGTGCACCGCTGTTGGTCATTGGCAGCCTGATCATCATCTCGGCCAAGCAAGCGCTAGAGCGCCACGAGCAGCCATCAGAGCCGGGCAGTGCCACCACTGCTATTGTTGATAGCGGCATGTTTCACTATTCACGCAATCCACTCTATACGGGGCTCGCCATCTGCTACTGCGGGTTGGCATTTGCCATCGACAACCTCTGGCTGCTCATTTTGCTGCCGTTCACACTCGTTATTGTGCAAGTAGTGCTCATCGCACCGGAGGAACGCTACCTTGAAAAGAAGTTTGCTAATGAATACTTAGCCTATAAAAAACGAACCCGCCGTTGGCTTTAAACGGCTACTGCGCTCAACCGTAAAAAAGCCTGCAAATGCAGGCTTTTTTATTCAGCTTGTTCAATGAAGTTTTAAACTTCGCTGCCTTCGCCATATGCCAAACAGCAACAGAGCAGAGAGCCAGCCAAGGCTAGCGATGCCGCCACCGCCACTCGCCGCCTCCGACGTTGTACCTGAGGTCGCGGCACCTTGTGTTGAACCTTGCTCCCCTGTGCCCGCCGCTGCTGCCGCAGAGACACCCAGTGCTACCGGATCGCTAATCATGCCTAGGCTAGAGTTGAGGTCAAATATGTCGTTGTCATGCAAAGTCAGGGTCACTGTTTTAGCCACAGGGTCAAACACCGCCGATGATGTAGTTGTATTCGGCGTCATGCTCAACGTCGTCCAGATACCAAATTTATTCATCTTGCGCACCACAGCACCCGGGGCGATTGTGGTGGAAGCGGGGAGTTGCAGCGTCACGGTAATCGTATCCTTGTCGACATCAGGGGTAACATTCGTCACATCGAAAAACATGGCACCCAGTGGATAAGTAAAATCGGGATCAGACATCGTGGCAAATAGTGAGGATTCAGAAATCACCGTCACTGGGCTAACCACCCCTTCAGCCGGCGCAATCGTCGCAATAACACTGTACTCCGCCAATGGATCATTGATCACCACATTGACCACCCCTTGGTCACAAAGAGGGTTGTCAATAACACCGTCGCAGACATTAAAAACAAAACGATCAACCCCTCGCGCTCCAGCGAAGGCCTCATAGGTGAAGGTACCATTTAAGTTCCAAGAAACCGTCCCTTTGGTAGGTAAACCTGATTCAAATATGGAGAACTGCAGCTCATCCCCATCCAAGTCCATCGCGGTCACTTCAGCATTCGCAGCACCGTCTGCCGGCACGACAATGAGCAAGTCAAACGCTTGGGGTGCTCGATTGCCACTGCTGGCCGGAGGTGGTGGTATATAGGGCAGCGCGGGGGTTACCAGAGGCTCACCGAAATCTGTCGCGCCAAACTCATAAGCTCCGCTATCACACATTGAGATGCCACGTGGGCCAAATTTTCGCTGATCATGATTGGGGCAAAACGCGCCCTCTGCAGCATTTATGGCAATGCTGCTATCCAGTAGCGCGTGTGTCTGTGTTGCGCCACCATTGTTGCCCAGCAGCGGCCACATGCCGATAATGGTGGAGTCGAGCACAACCGTAGGAGCCGCTTCTCCTACATTCAAGCAGGTTTCATCACTCACAATCGTCCCCACTTTATCCAAGAACGCGGGGTATGCCGGAAAGGATTCTACATCATTAAAGCAGTCACCCCCATCACCGTTCAGCACCACAAGGCTATTATAGAGGCGCAAGACCCCCACACCACTCGCCTGACTACGATTGTAAAGCCCACCACCTTTAGGGTCAGTGGGTTCAAATATCTGGGATATTTCACGCACGTTACCACGTGCTTCATTAGCAGTCACCGTCACATGCAGCAGCTCCACCTTATAAAGGCTTGTGGCGTTGCTATTATATAGCCCCCCTCCCCAGCGTCCGGCTTCGTTGCCACTGATGGTAGAGTTGGTGATCAGCAGACTACCGACTTGATGGTAAATCCCTCCCCCATCACGGAAGGCACTGTTGTCGGAAATGGTGGAACGATGGATCTCTAGGCTATTGACGTCACCGGAGTTAAATATCCCGCCACCAAAAATCAGGTCAGGGCTACTGCTATTTCTGTTACGACTGATGGTCGTGTCATTAATCACCAGCAGGCCGTTCA
>JALSHQ010000078.1 GCA_026982145.1 Gammaproteobacteria bacterium
ATGTCTCTGTTGGTGCAGGTGGTGGATCTTTGATTTCATCTAAAAATTCAAATTGAAGGACGCTCCCCCCTTTTTTTGAAAACTTTTTTTTCGAGTGGCGTCCTAACCGTCGTTTAAAATCGATGAGGATTTTCACGTGTCTCTGCTCGGTTGAATCTACCTTTAATATTTTTATGAGTTTCCCTTTATGCTCATTTAATTTGAACGACGGGCTCAATCTGGTTTTTGGGAAGGAGAGGGTGGCATGCTTTTCTTCGTTAACAGACATCAGCATGGCTTCGATTTCACCCTCATATTTGACTGAAAGCAGGTCACCTTCCTCGGTTGTGCTGATGTTGAGCTGCGTGATGAGTGATTGCGCACCCAGTGACGGGAGAGGGAGTACGATAAGCAAAATAAATAGCAGCACACAGGGGGGGGCACCTAATTTGCCTGCTGTATGCGCTATGATTTTACTGTGATGGTGCATATTGAGGTGTGATGAGTTCTGCCATTAGTCCATAACTATGGTATCGACGTGAAAAGCGCAAGCTTTATATTTCTTTTTAATCAAAAAGATAGCATGAGTTTGCGCATATTTTTATGCCAGTCCGGGGTGTATTCTGCTAGAATCATCACTATGATTTATGAGCCATTTTTAAGGAGCACGCGATGTCCGCATCCCCCCCGTTCATAGACCGTAGAGCTAATTCTCACGGTATGATTGATGAGCTGATTAATGTAAGGGCTCAAATGCTCTCTCTGTACGGCGAGCTTGCCGCTCAGCACCCTTTTGAAAATGATGAATCTGTTTCTGAATTGCTGGAGCAATTTTGCCAGTCACTGATTGATTACACTGCGGACTCTCATTTCCGTCTTTACCGTTTTATTGATGAGCGAAAAGAGCGCCGCCATGCTGTAATAGAGATTGCGGATCAGGTTTACCCCAAGATTGTTTCAACCACACAGACAATTCTAGACTTCAATGACAAATATGACATTGCTGAACACCAAGATTTAATTGCTGTGTTAGAGAGTGATCTCTCAAAGCTGGGCGAGAATCTAGCGGATAGAATTGAGCTTGAAGATGAAGTGATTAAGGTGATGCGTGCTAATTAGATTGGCTCGCTACGATGATCAGAATTAAGCTCGTCGTTAATTTATTGGGTCGTTAATCTTCATACCCCTCCAACACACTGTCCCACGATTTTCTTGTATTGCTATCGTCATTGTATGATGGGGATATCTCATCTTCAAGATCATCAAATGGACCCGACCAGTCATCGGGTGCATCAAGCATTTCGGGGGCAAGCCCTTCCCATAGATCCATTTCCAGCTCGCCGACAGTGCCATCAAAATATTGAATTTCGATGGTTTCGTCCTGTTCATCGATGGCAACAATTTTGAATAACAGGCTGCTGCTCGATTGGTACCAGTTGCCAATTTCTGGTTCATATTTGACTGCCATACTGTTAAAGCCCTCGAATGACCGCTGGTTGTAGCGAGATGTTTTTGTGACTACTCAGGGTTACGTATCGGCTTTTGAATGATATCCTTTAGATTGGCTCAAATAGCCATTATGACAAAACATCGCTTTAAAATTAATAAGATAGAGAGTTCTCTAGTATTCTAAGTATGAAATTCACAAGTCTGATGAGTCATTGTGACTAAGATGATATCCCTAGGGTTTTGGACGTAAAGTATTGATGACAGAAAAAGAGCAGGTGTTTGATATTAAATGCTGCCGCTGTTCAAGATTAGTTGAATTTAGGCGTGAGGTAAGCAAAAAACATCCCGGGTATTATGCAGCTCCGGTTCCTGCTTTTGGCGATGTTGATCCCGCACTATTAATCGTAGGACTCGCGCCCGGGATGCATGGCGCTCACGCAACCGGCCGGCCTTTTACGGGTGATGATGCTGGCACGATGCTTTATGAGGTGCTATTTCAGTACGGATTTAGCAGCAAGCCTGAATCCCATTCAGCCGACGATGAGCTGCAGCTTTTTAACTGCTGTATTACCAATGTAGTTAAGTGCTTGCCGCCTCAAAACAGGCCGTTGACCGCAGAGGTTAAGCAGTGCAACGCTTTTCTTGTTGCGGAGTTGCACGCACTAAAAAAAGGCGGCGTGGTGATTGCGCTAGGGACGATTGCTCACGCTGCTGTGCTTCGAGCATTGGGGGTTAAACTGAAAGCCTATAAATTTGGCCATGGCGAGATGCATAAACTTCCGGGTGGGCTCACTATGATCGACTCTTATCACTGCAGCCGCTATAACACTCAGACAAAGCGTCTGACTAAACCGATGTTTCAGGCTGTTTTCGCATCCGCAAAATCGAAACTCTCAGCATGTCATGATACCCAGCGAAAGCTCTGAAAAAATGAACCCTCCCAGTTTTGATATTAAGGCTTTTGTGCAGAGCTTGCCCGAATCCCCAGGTGTTTACCGCATGTTAGATATGCGTGATGAAATCATTTATGTGGGCAAAGCACGGAATTTAAAAAAGCGTGTTTCGAGTTACTTTAGCCGCTCAGATGGTTCGCCCAAAACACGCGCGCTCGTGACCCATATTGATCACATTGAGATAACAACAACGCATACCGAAACAGAGGCGTTAATTCTTGAGAACAATCTCATTAAGCAGCATAAGCCTCGCTATAACGTGCTGTTACGTGATGATAAAAGTTACCCCTATATTTTTCTTTCAACTCAGCAGGAGTACCCCCGCTTGAGCCTCCAGCGAGGAGCGAGAAAGCAAAAAGGGCGCTACTTTGGACCATACCCGAATGCAGGCGCGGTGCGCGAAACATTGAACATGCTGCAGAAACTGTTTCAGATTCGTCAGTGCGAGGATAGTTTTTTTAGCAACCGTTCACGACCCTGTCTGCAGTACCAAATTAAACGTTGCAGTGCGCCTTGTACGCAGCTCATCACCACTGAGGCATACTCCGATGATGTAAGGCACGCTGCGATGTTTCTTGAGGGTAAAAATCGCAGTGTGATTGATGAGCTAGTGGAAAAAATGGATCTTGCCGCTGAACAGCTGGCTTATGAAAAGGCGGCACAATACCGTGATCAAATTGCTGCATTGAGAGTGATGCAAGAGAAGCAATATGTGAGCAACGGCACAGGGAATATCGACGTGATCAGTGCGGTCACCCAAAATGGGGTGGCGTGTGTTGAGGTTTTTTATATTCGTGATGGCCATAATCTTGGCAATAAAAGCTTCTTTCCACAGCATATCCATAAGGCTTCAGCGGCCGAGGTTCTGGCGGCTTTTTTACCGCAATTTTACTTAGCAAAAGAGGGCGCTACTGAAATCCCATCGCAGGTTATTATTAACCATAAACTTGATGATATTGAGCTATTGCAGGGGGTACTGAGTAGCAAGGCAGGGCGGCAGGTTGCCATGAGTCACCGTGTTCGCGCAGAGCGCAGTCGTTGGCTTGCCATGGCAACGGCTAATGCAGAGCAAAATCTTGCGCGTTACATCAACACGAAGAGTAATACCATGCAGCGCTTTATTGCGTTGCAAGAGGCGTTGCAGCTTGACACTATTCCGCAGCGAATGGAGTGCTTTGATATTAGCCACACCTCGGGTGAGCAGACGGTAGCATCCTGCGTGGTATTCAATCACGAAGGTGCATTGAAGTCTGATTATCGTCGATTCAATATTGAAGGCATTACCGGGGGTGATGATTACGCGGCGATGAACCAAGCACTCATGCGCCGCTATACTCGCTTGAAAGAGGGGGAAGGGCGACTGCCGGATATTCTATTTGTTGATGGTGGTAAAGGTCAGGTTCGCGAAGCAGAGAAAGTCTTGGAAGAGCTACAGGTTAGCGGCATCCATTTGATCGGTGTGGCTAAAGGGTGTGCGCGTAAGGCGGGGGAAGAGACGCTCTATATTTCAGCGGCTGGCAGAGAGATTCATTTACCGGCGGATTCCACAGCGTTGCACCTAATCCAGCAAATCAGAGATGAAGCGCACCGCTTTGCGATCACCGGCCATCGTGCGCGACGTGCGAAGGCACAAAAAACCTCAGTTCTGGAGGGGATACCCGGTGTTGGTGCAAAACGACGGCGGCAGCTATTACAGCAATTTGGAGGGTTACAGGGGGTATCAAGGGCGGGGGTTGAAGATCTCGCCAGTATAAAGGGGATAAGCAGTGAACTTGCGCAGCGAATTTATGATATCTTTCATGCGGGCAATTGAGGGGCGCAAGGCCGCGTTTTTCATCGTTTTTAATATACTCGTGTGTGGAGCAAATCGGCAGTGATGACAACGGCAACAAGCCTCACCTTTCTTCGGATCGCCTTGATACCGGTGTTTGTGGTGTTTTTCTATCTGCCGGTTAGCTGGTCTCATATTGCAGTTACTGCCATTTTCAGTATCGCCGCTATCACTGATTGGCTCGATGGCTACCTTGCCCGCAAGATGAACCAGACCTCAGCCTTTGGCGCGTTTCTTGATCCCGTCGCTGATAAATTGATGGTTGCAGCGGCACTGGTGCTTTTGGTTGAAGCCAGTGCCACGGCGTGGATGGCGATCCCGGCAGTGATCATTATTGGGCGAGAGATTGCTGTTTCCGCACTACGAGAGTGGATGGCAGAGATTGGACAGGGGAACCTAGTGGCGGTGAGTATGCTGGGTAAGGTCAAAACGACTGCGCAGATTACCGCAATCATCCTGCTGCTCTACCGTGAGCCACTATTCGGCATCATCCCGACTGAAGCGTTAGGGTACATCGCACTCTACATCGCAGCGGTGTTAACACTCTGGTCCATGTGGGAATATATGAGCAAGGCGTGGCCTTCGCTGCGTGATGCAAGCTAACGACTAAAGCGTGGATCAGCTTGAATTTGTTAGGTTAAATGCTTGACACCGACGTGTAGATCCATACAATACACCTCTTGTTTGAAAGGGCGGGAATAGCTCAGTTGGTAGAGCACAACCTTGCCAAGGTTGGGGTCGCGAGTTCGAATCTCGTTTCCCGCTCCAAATTTTATATCCTGTATGTCTCTAAAATCCTCTTTTTCTGATGTTGGTTAAGGTGCGATTAGGTTCCATCCGGCTGGGTGGCAGAGTGGTTATGCAGCGGCCTGCAAAGCCGTGGACGGCGGTTCGATTCCGCCCTCAGCCTCCATCAATTTACTCTCTTTTTCTCGCTGTTCTGAAAATA
>JALSHQ010000079.1 GCA_026982145.1 Gammaproteobacteria bacterium
CGTAGGCACCGCTGACAAAGTCAGTGAAACAGCAATCAACGCGCTTAAAAAGCGCGGGGTAGAAATTGACTTTGATGTTGTCTCAAACCCCGAGTTTCTCAAAGAGGGTGCTGCCATTGACGATTTCATGAAGCCAGATCGCATCGTGATCGGCACCGACAACCCGCGCACGACTGAACTGCTGCGCGCACTCTACACGCCGTTTAACCGTAATCACGACCGGCTTGTCGTCATGGATGTCCGCTCTGCCGAGCTAACCAAATATGCCGCCAATGCGATGCTGGCAACCAAGATCAGTTTTATGAATGAACTCTCCAACATGGCCGAGCGACTGGGTGCCGATATTGAGCAGGTGCGCCTCGGCATCGGCGCTGACCCCCGCATTGGCTACCATTTTATCTATCCCGGCTGTGGCTACGGCGGCTCATGTTTCCCCAAAGATGTGCAGGCACTTGAGCGCACCGCCAATGAAATCGGCTATGATGCGCCACTGCTCCAAGCTGTCGAGACCGTCAATAACCGCCAGAAGACTGTACTCTTCCAGAAAATCAGCCACCACTTTTCAGAAGACCTCAAAGGCAAAACCTTTGCGCTATGGGGGCTCGCCTTTAAACCTAAAACTGATGACATGCGCGCCGCCCCTAGCCGCACTTTGATGGAGGCACTGTGGGATGCGGGCGCCAAAGTTCAAGCCTACGACCCGGAAGCGATGCAGGAAGCTGAGCGAATATACGGAAAACGACAAGACCTTGTACTTTGCGAAAATATGAAAAGCACACTCTCAGGAGCTGATGCCCTCATCATCGTCACCGAATGGCAAGCCTTTCGCAGCCCTGATTTTGAGCTTATTAAAGCGCAACTCAACGCGCCAACCATCTTTGATGGGCGCAACATCTACGATCCGGCAACCCTAAGCAGTCAAGGGTTCACCTATTATGCCATTGGTCGCTAGCAACACAACCCAAGTAAAGGACACGCCAACATGCGGGCACACGAAAATGTAAAAATTGGAATGATAGGGTTAGGCTATGTCGGCCTGCCTCTTGCCGTCGAGTTCGGTAAAATTTTGCCGGTTATTGGGCTTGATATCATTCCAGAGCGAGTTGAGGAATTAAAGGCGGGCAGAGACAGCTCACTAGAAGTTGAACCTGAAGAACTCGCGAAAGCAAACCAATTATCATTCACTTGTGACCCAGCTGAACTAAGCAGCTGTAACGTCTATATTGTCACGGTGCCAACGCCTATTGATCACCACAAGCGCCCTGACTTATCCCCGCTGGAAGGGGCAAGCACGGCTGTTGGCAACATTTTGTCAAAAGGAGATGTTGTCATCTATGAATCGACGGTCTACCCCGGCGCAACGGAGGAGACCTGCATCCCACTTTTAGAACAGGCATCTGGGTTAACTTTCAATGAGGATTTTTTTGCGGGCTACAGCCCAGAACGGATCAACCCCGGCGACAAAGAGCACCGCGTCACTAATATTTTAAAAGTCACCTCCGGCTCCACACCTGAAACAGCCGACTTTGTCGATGAGCTATACAGAAGGGTCATTACTGCAGGCACCTACAAAGCCAGTTCGATCAAAGTTGCCGAAGCCTCCAAGGTGATTGAAAACACCCAGCGCGATGTTAACATCGGTTTGATCAATGAACTCGCGCAGATTTTTGGCCATCTTGGCATCGACACTCAAGAGGTGCTTGAGGCCGCAGGCACCAAGTGGAATTTTCTCCCTTTTCGCCCCGGCTTAGTCGGCGGCCACTGCATTGGTGTCGACCCTTATTACCTCGTTCACAAAGCACAGGAAGTGGGTTATACCCCCACCATCATTCCTGCAACCCGCGCATTGAATGACAACATGGGGCAGTACGTTGCCCAGCGGGTTATTCGCCTGATGGCACAACACCGGCGCTCAATTGTAGATGCCAACGTGCTTCTGTTGGGTTTCACCTTCAAAGAGAACTGCCCTGACCTGCGAAATACTCGCGTGGTTGATATCATGGCAGAGCTTGAGGTCTACCACGCCAATATATCGGTATATGACCCATGGATTAACCCTGATGAAGCACAACGTGAGTACGGTATCACACTAGAAAAAACACTGAAGCCTAACACTTATGATGCCATTATCATCGCCGTTGCCCACGATAAATTTAAAGAGATGGGCATCGAAAAATTAAGGGCACTAGGCAAACCTGGCGCAATCATCTTTGATGCCAAGTACCTCTTTCCCGCCGGTGATACCGATGGACGCCTGTAAACAGACTCGAAGGGTAATTTAATGCGAATATTGGTTACCGGTTCAGCCGGCTTCATCGGAGCGCACGTTGCTCAAGCCCTTTTAAAGCGTGGCGACGAGGTGGTCGGCATTGATAACCTCAACGACTATTATGACGTTTCACTCAAAACAGCACGGTTAGCTCCGTTAAACGAACAAACAAGTTTCACCGATGTTCGTGCTGACCTTGCCGATCACCAGCAAATTGACCAGATATTCAGAGAGCACCAGCCGGAACGGGTCGTCCATCTCGCCGCGCAAGCAGGCGTCCGGTACTCGCTACAAAACCCTCGCGCCTACGCCAATAGTAATTTAAGCGGCATGCTGAATATCCTTGAAGGGTGTCGGAATTATCAGATTAAACACTTGGTTTACGCTTCGAGCAGCTCTGTCTACGGCGCAAACACCAAGATGCCTTTTTCGATTCATCATAATGTCGACCACCCAGTGAGCCTCTATGCCGCCACCAAAAAGGCCAATGAACTGATGGCCCACAGCTATAGCCATTTATACAACATTCCAACCACAGGGCTACGGTTTTTCACTGTCTACGGCCCGTGGGGGCGACCCGACATGGCATACTTCTCATTCACCAAGAAGATCTTGGCTAAAGAACCGATTGATGTCTTTAATTTTGGCAAGTGCCAGCGGGATTTCACCTATATTGACGATATTGTTGAAGGGGTTATCCGCACACTCGATCGCGCCGCCACCCCAAATTCTGACTGGTCAGGCAACAATCCCGACGCCGGCACCAGCTACGCACCGTACCGGATCTACAACATTGGGAATAACCAGCCAGTTGAACTACTCCGTTTTATCGAAATCATCGAAGAGTGCCTAGGAATGAAAGCGGTAAAAAATATGCTGCCGCTGCAACCGGGTGATGTCCCGGCCACTTATGCCAATATTGATGATCTCGTTAATGATGTCGGCTTTAAACCCGCAACCCCCATTGAAGATGGCATTGAAAATTTTGTCGCGTGGTATCGCGACTACTACAAGCAGTAACAGGAACCCTGATTTAATCATGATTACAAAAGCGGTCATCCCCGTTGCAGGTCTTGGCACTCGAATGCTACCGGCAACCAAATCAATCCCCAAAGAGATGTTGCCACTGGTCGACAGACCACTGATTCACTACATCGTTCACGAGTGCATTGAAGCCGGTATAAAAGAGATCGTGCTGGTCACCCACGCCTCAAAAGGTGCCATCGAAAATTATTTCGATAAATCATTTGAATTGGAAAACGCACTGGAAAAGGGTAACAAGCAAGCACTGCTCGATGAGCTGAAAACAATCTGCCCACCAGATGTCTCTGTGATGCATATTCGCCAAGGTGAAGCGAAAGGGCTAGGGCACGCAGTATCTGCAGCCCACCCCATTGTTGGAGATCATCCATTCGCTGTAATACTGCCGGATGTCTTGATCGATGAAACAACCTGCAATCTGAAATGCGATAACCTTGCCGCAATGATAAAACGTTATACAACATCCAGCGCCAGCCAGATCATGGTAGAACCGGTGCCCGCAGCACTCGTATCAAACTATGGTGTCGTTGATTGCGGTGGCGCTTCATTAATGGCCGGAGAGTCGGTCAAGATGAGTAAAGTGGTTGAGAAGCCAAAGGCTGATGAAGCCCCCTCTAACCTCGCTGTTGTGGGGCGCTATGTGCTTTCACCCAAAATATGGGGGTTATTAAAAAACACCTCGCCAGGTGCAGGTAATGAGATACAGCTCACGGATGCGATCGCAAACTTAATAGAGCTCGAAGCTGTCGAAGCATTTCACATAACAGGCACATCGCATGATTGCGGCTCTAAAATAGGCTATATGAAAGCCTTTGTGACCTATGGGATGAGGCACCCAACCTTAGGCGCGGAGTTCACTAAGCACCTCTATCCAGATTAAGTTTATTAGGCGAGCCAATGAAACTAACAGAGTTACCCGAGTGGAGCGCACTTCAAACTCATCTGGAAAAAGAGATTGAAGCTAAAAAAATTACCCAGCTGTTTGATGATCAAGATCGCTTTGAAAAGTTGTCACTATCATTCGACCAGCTGTTTGTCGACTTCTCAAAACAGAAGCTTAACAGTGCCACCCTCAAACGACTCATTAATCTCGCGGAATGCGTCAATCTTAAAGCCGCAATCAGTGACCTTGTACGCGGGGAGATCACTAACACTACTGAAAATAGACCCGCACTGCACACAGCATTGCGGCTCCCCCCCGGCGAACCGTTACTGCTGGATGGGGTCGATATTAACCGAGCCATCCAGTATCAATTATCTGAAATGTCACGGATTATCGATGAGCTGACAAGTGCCCATTGGCGAGGCTATAGCGGTAAACCGATCACCGATGTTGTCAATCTCGGTGTTGGCGGCTCAGACCTCGGGCCATTGCTCGCCTGCCATGCGTTAGATGAGTTTAAAGCGAAACATAAAAACCCAATCCAAATCCATTTTGCTTCAACAATGGATGGTTCTCAAGTCTCCTCCCTCTTTGGTATGCTCAACCCTGAAACAACGGTTTTCATCATCGCCTCCAAATCATTTAGCACTATCGATACCCTCTCTAACGCCTCTTCAGCAAAAGCTTGGTTACTTAAAAGTTGCGGCGATGAACAGGTCGTCAACAAACAGCACTTCATTGGCATCTCTGCTAGCGAAATAAAAATGGATGAATGGGGCATACACCCTCAGCATCAACTAAAATTTTGGGACTGGGTCGGCGGAAGATTTTCCTTATGGTCCACCGTTGGGCTAAGCATCGCATTGAAGATCGGCATTGAAAATTTCCGCGAGCTCCTTGATGGTGCAAATGCACTGGATAAACATTTCACAACAGCAGACTTCAATCAAAACATACC
>JALSHQ010000080.1 GCA_026982145.1 Gammaproteobacteria bacterium
AGTTAGCGCCCACATGGAATTTGAATTCATCGAGTGCATCTTGATTGGTGGGGTCTGAGACTGCAACAAAGAGGCGATTGCCTCGCTTAAACAGTGGGAGCGCATTATGTTTCTGAATCATTTTATGGTCGACCAGTGTGGTCGCTGCGGATTCAAGATCCATACGGCTGATATCAAATATCGGTGTGCCAAATTCCTGCGCGGCCGCATGGGCGATGGTGCTGCTGTCCAGAATCTCTTTCTCAACAAGATAGCGCACCAGCGGCACGCGCTTTTTGATCGCCTGCTCATTCGCCTCAACGGCTTTTTCTTCCTCCAGCAGGCCGTCTAATACCAATTTTCTGGCAAGGCCGCTGAGGTTAGTGTTGGTGGCAGGTGTGCTCATAACGAGAAGAATTTTTTGAGGTAGCTCATGGTATGAAAACTATCGGCTATGCTCGGTAATTGTTTAGGTGGGTTAATTTTGCACCTCTGAGTCTTGGTAGATGTTACATCTAATGACACTGACCTGCTGAAACTGCTAGAAAAATAGTGACTGGGTGAGTTGGTATTGCTACGGGTTAGAGGTGTGATTTATCGCTATCCTTATGGAGTACTGCTTCCTTTGGAACCATTTCGGGGTGCGGCGGCTGTGTTGATCTGTATATTTCATAAACAAAGCGCGGGTCAACTGACCCGCGCTTTGTCATTTTACGAGATAACTAATAGTTAACTAGTTAACCACGCAGTTGATGCTACGACCAACTTCGTCACACCCGGTACCGGTTAAAACCCATTCCACATTTGCGGCATTCAAAGTTGGCGTCATTGTGATCACCATATTGGCGCCGGCACTCGTGACACCAGTGGTTTCTATTACGATCACGCCTTCATCAACGGTCAGTTGATCAACGTAAGCCATGGTTGCGCCATCGTTGCCATCAGCGATGGCGGGAGAAATTCCGTTGGTGCCATGATCGCAGCCTGTCAATGCGCCATTGGTTTGGGCACACAGGGCGACTTGGGTTTTATAAGCGCCTGCCCCCGATACTGCACCAGAAACCTTACTACGCTGCGTATAATCCGCATATTGTGGAATCGCAATCGCGGCTAAAATACCGATAATCGCAACGACAATCATCAATTCAATCAGTGTAAAACCTTGTTGTGCTTTTTTCATAATGCGCTCCTGAGTGTAGAAATCATTTGGTTTTTTCAGCGTTGCCCTTCTTCTCCATGCACAGGAGATATGCTTGCCTCGCACATTAGTATCTGCATGTGCCGTGCCAAACTTTAGTTTTTTGTGTGCTAGGGCCGATGGGGCTAGTTTAGCGTTAAAAGTGTGAAGGGGGTCACAAAATAGGGTGAGCGGCATTCACGCGCGGGTTGTGCTTGTTGCGCAGAATCTGCGCTTAATGCGCAGTTAGTGCGGTGTGGTGATCTATAATCCCAGCTTTTTCATGCGGTAGCGCAATGCGCCAAATGAAATGCCGAGCAGTTTTGCAGCGGCAGTTTTGTTGTACTTGGCTTGTTCAAGCGCCTTCACAATGGACTGTTTCTCGATGTCACCGAGCAGGGGGTCGAGGGGTTGATGGTGGCTATCATCAGGTGGTGATGCTGCGAGCGTAGGGTCAGGAAGCTCTGGTGATGGGGCAGCGATAAGTTGCAGGTCTTCGCAGCTGATGTTGCCTTGCTCGCACAGTGTCATCGCACGCTCAAGAATATTCTCTAGTTCGCGCACGTTGCCCGGAAAGGGGTATTGGCGCAGTGCTGCAAGTGCGCGCTCATCCAGTGTGGGCAGTGTGGCCGCTGTTTCTTCTGCCTCATGGCTGAGCTGCTTTAAAATATGAGCGATCAGTAGCGGGATATCTTCGGCGCGCTCGCGCAGTGCGGGCATCTGGAGCTCAATGACGTTGATGCGATAAAAGAGATCTTGGCGAAACTGCCCCGCCTTCACCAGCTTTGCAAGATCCTTATGGGTGGCGCTAAGAATGCGCACGTTGACGCTGCTCTCTTGCAGCTCGCCAACAGGGCGAATCGCCTTCTCCTGAATGGCGCGCAACAGTTTAACTTGCATGTTCAGCGGCAGGTCGGCGACCTCATCGAGAAACAGCGTGCCGCCGTCGGCTGCCTGAAATAGCCCCTCCTTATGAGTGGCCGCACCCGTAAAGCTCCCTTTTTTGTGACCAAAAAATTCACTTTCCATCAGCTCATTAGGGATGGCACCACAGTTGACGGCAATAAAAGGGTGCTCTGCACGTGCCCCCTGTTCATGAATCATGCGCGCCGCAAGTTCTTTGCCAGTGCCCGATTCACCGCTGATATGTACTGGTGCCTGGCTTCTTGCCAATTTGGTGATGATGGCGCGAGTCTCTGCGATGGCAGGTGATTCGCCCAATAAAGAGAGGGTGCTCGCTTGCTGGGCTTGCTGGTGTTTAGGGCTGAGCTTTAGCGCGGTGGTGACCAACGTTCGCAACATGCCGAGGTCTACTGGCTTAGAGACAAAATCGAATGCGCCCGCTTTTAGCGCCTGCACGGCAGATTCCATGTTGCCATGCGCCGTAATCACCGCAGAAGGCGTGTCGGGGTAACGCGCTTGTATATACTGCACAAGATCAATGCCGTTTCCATCGGGCAATTTCATGTCGGTAAGGCAGAGGTCTATGTTGGGGTGCTGTAGTAGCACCGCTTTGGCGGAAGTCACGGAGCCTGCGGTGTAGCAGTCGATCCCCATGCGCAGCAGTGTGAGCTCCAGCAGTTCACAGATGTCTGGTTCATCATCAACTATCAGCGCAAGCGTGGTGGGTTTACTCATGATTTATATGACCTGTCGTCGTCTTGGGTCTGCAAAGGTGATGCGGAAGCAGCTGCCGCCATTCGGAGCGGGGGTGTAGTGAAGGCGAGCTTGGTTAGATTCACACAGCTCTCGTGAGATGTAGAGCCCCAGCCCGGTGCCGCTTTCAGTGGTGGTGAAAAAGGGTTCAAAGATATGTTCGGCAAGCGAGGGGTCGATGCCGCTGCCGCTGTCGATCACCTCAAGAAAAGGGGTGCCAGATTCACTGGAGATCCCCCCCTGTAGCCACAGTTGAGGCAGTTCATTTTGAGTGCTATGACGCAGCCCATTTTGGCAGAGGTTGAGCAGTACTTGCTGTAACTGGCTCTCGTCAAAGCGCACAATAGTGATCTCATCTGTAAGGTCGTAATGAATTTGTGCATGAGGTAACGCTTCATTGAGGCAAAGATCATCGACGAACGATGCGAGCCAGATGCTGAGGTCAATCTCTTCCGGGCTGGAGCGATCGCGCCGGTTAAGCTGCATAATATTTTCGATAATGGTATTAATGCGCTGGGTGTGATTCTGAATAATCTCCGTGAGGCGGGCTTCGCTCTTGCCGAGCTGCGGTGACTCGGCCAGCAGTTGCCCCGCATGGCTGATGGCACCGAGCGGGTTACGAATTTCGTGGGCGATGCTGGCGGTTAAGCGGCCGAGCGAAGCCAGCTTTAGTTGTTGTGC
The DNA here is from genome assembly GCA_026982145.1 of Gammaproteobacteria bacterium. Lineage (GTDB taxonomy): Bacteria > Pseudomonadota > Gammaproteobacteria > SZUA-140 > SZUA-140 > SZUA-76. The sequence goes on from JALSHQ010000080.1 coordinate 3,494, forward strand.
CTGCTGAGCAACGGATGCCATATCTTCGAGAAAGACCAGTGTGCCCGACGCTTCCTCGCCGCCCAAGTGGGCAAAACGGGGCATGATATTGGGGGTGGTCTCGGTTGATTTAAAGAGCTTTGGCTCATCGTTAGGGTGAGACCACCAGCGCTCTATCTGTTGTTGTAATGGAGGCGGCAATTTATTGAGCGTATCGTTATTCGATAGCTTTGTGGTCCCTAAAAGATGATGAGCCGAGGCGTTGACGAGGTGGATTTTTTTGTTGTGATCAACCACCAAAATGCCGGTCTGCATCCGTTGAATAATGTACTCGGTTAGTTGTGCCATATTGGCAAGGTCAACCCCCCGTTTCTCAGCCAGCGCTTCACTCTCACGCAACCTTTTTGCCAATACTTGTGCGAGGATCGCTGTAGCAAAGAAACTGGCACCGAGCAGCCCTGCCTGAGTGTAGTTAGTCTCCCATAGCAGCTTGCTCCATGAGGTGTAGATCTGCTCTGCGAGTAGTGCGAGTGTCGCCACAGAGGCGAATAGCACCGCCGCTCGCCCGACAATTAACAGGCTGCCGCCCGCCACTGCGATGACCAGCAATATTCCCATGCCACTGCTAATGCCACCGCTGGCGTGCATTAATAGTGTGATGATGGCGATGTCGACCAGCACCTGCGCGTAAACCTGTGATTCAAACAGCGGGGCTTGCCGCCGGATCGTGATCACATTCAACAGACTCACCACAAGGTAAACAATGCTGGTGGTGTAAAAGAGGTTGAAATTACTGGAGGCGAGCGGATATGGAATCGTGTCAGAATAGCAAAGAATAGAAGCGAGCCCCGCGAGGGTGATTCGGTAGAGATTAAGCAGGCGCAGGGGTACCCACATCTGGGTGCTGGTGGGCTGCTTGGTGGCGTTATCATTCAACATGATGGCTTATGTATCTGCTCTGCTTAACTGTTCTAGCTATCGACCTATGCGCTATTTTTATTAAGCGCCAAACAGCGGGCTATTTTTTGCGCGAAATAACAGGGGGTTTGCCCTTTGTTCTTTTCTCTCACCTCTTGTATCTTTCGGTGATGAAAAACGCTTTGATTTATCTTGTCTCCCAATCGCCGCGGCGGCGGGAGTTGTTGTTGCAACTTGGGATCAAGCACGAGGTGGTGGTTGCTGAAATTGATGAAACACCGCACCTGGGTGAACCCGCAGAACATTATGTGACCCGTATGGCGCTCGCGAAAGCACGTGCAGGGCGGGCGCTGTTGCCGCAGGCAGATAAGCCATTGCTGGGAGCGGACACCTCGGTGGTCGTTGCGGGTGAGATATTGGGGAAACCGCGCGATGAAGCGGGCGCTTTCCGTATGTTACGCGTCCTTTCAGGGCAGACCCACCAAGTGATCAGCAGTGTGGCGCTGGTTGATGCGGCGGCTGAAGCGAGTCGTATCAGTGTTAGCCAAGTGACATTTCGTGACGTGAGTGATGCAGAAGCGCGCGCCTATTGGCGCAGCGGAGAGCCACAGGATAAAGCGGGTGGCTATGGCATTCAGGGGCTGGGCGCACTATTTGTTGAACGCCTCGACGGGAGTTATTCCGGTGTGATGGGGTTGCCGCTGT
>JALSHQ010000081.1 GCA_026982145.1 Gammaproteobacteria bacterium
CGTTAAACTGCCCAAGGGAAGGTCTGCAAAATTGAAATAGCGGCTATTAATATTCATGGCCGGCAGCCGTTGCGGATTAATCATTTGCGCTGCCGTTTGCTCCGCTGTGTCCGCACTATTTTCATCTTCTATTGCCGCGGGCAGCACCAGATAGTCGAGCGCCATCACCAATGTGCCGTGCTCAAAGTCTGCCGGTATCTGCAACTCACCCCCCATCAAATGGTTGCTAATAGTGCCCTGCCACACCGCCTGCTCTTTGGTTAAGGCCAGCGAAGTGTGGTGAAATTCATACCCCAATGCCTCCAACGCTGTTATTTCTAGATTTAGCTGCTCAATCTCAGCGGCTGTTCCAGTGCTGACTTCACCCGCTTCGGGATGCACTGACGCGGTTTCGATTAGCGGCATCCACGCCTCCAACGAAAGGTGCGACAACCTGCCTGCGACGCTAATGAGCGCCTGTTCCGGCATCACCGGTGCAGCCCCCCCCAGCGTGATAGCACCGCGCTGAAGTGCCATTTTCTCATCAAGATCAAAAACGGCTTGCAACTCTGAACCGTATTCCAGTGTTAACGGCACATTAAGCGACTGCGGAAAGGCAGTCTCCAGCACCAGCGCTGCGGGCACCGCCGCACTTTTACCCAGTGGGTAGGGGAGTGGTGCCGCCATGCCAACCAGATCTGATTTCACTTTAAGGTCAACCCGGCTGCTGCCACTCGCCGCGGCAGGAATGGTCAGTTGCGCCTGCCATGCGGCCTCACCCTCGAGGGGTTGCAGCAACGGGTTCGGTAATAGGCGCTGAATGTCTGCCGCTGTGGCATTGCCGACGGCATTCATGACCGTCACTCCTTCCGTCGAGGTTTTGGCCTTCAGCTGGCTCTTCATTCCCAGCAGATGCGCCTGCATCCGCTCGATTTCGACCCCCTTTTCAGTAAACTTCAGTTCACCGTTAACATCTAAAATATCCACAGCACGGTCGGCAAGGTAAAAATCAGCCGCGTCAAAACTTACCACCCCTGCCACCTCGGCAGGCAGATCGGCCAGCGGTAATTTAAGCGATAGTTCAAGCTTACTGCGCCCGGCCGTCACTTCCGCGCCCTCAACAAAAGCGCCAAAGCTTTTGTTGAGTGGGCTACGCTGCACAAAATCAAGCGCATCACGCGCATGCCCGCGCGCTTTACCATCGATCTCCAGCAGTGCTGGATGCACGCGCAGGTCTTGGATGCGTGCGGATACCTGTGTCACATCAGCATCGAGGCTCTTGGCCGCGACCGCGTTGATCTGCATGCCGCTGCCGGTGAAGATCACCTCGGCCTCCATCTCTTCAAGTCGTGGCCAGCCGGGGGCATAATCAAGGATGCCATCGGTCAGGTTAAAACGAATATCAAATAGCCCATCGCTATTTTCATAAGGAAAATGATGGTCAAGCGGCCCGTATAAAATCACCTGCCCGGCGGATGCGTTGCCATTTACAATCGCCCGATCCAGCCATTTCACCGACCCCTGCGGCATAATACCGGCCGGCAGGTAGCCTGAAATATTAGCCACACTAGGCGCATTAAACTCGGCCAGCAGTGCGATCTCGGGTGCTTGCAAACCTTTTTCGAGCGCCAGTGCCAATGTGAGCTGCGCATCACTGTTGCTCAGTTTCAATTCGCGTGCCTCCACCTGCCATGCATCCCCCTTTGACTGCCAATAGATATCGCCTTCTAGGGTGCTGACAGCTAAGGGCGCACGGAAAATCGCGGGGATCGACACCTCACCGTGCATACGCTCTAATGCGAGATACCCGCCATTGCTATCGAGCCGCGCATGACCGCTCACCCCACTCAGGCCGGGTAGTTTGCCCACTGCATTCACCCCAAGCGCATCGAAGCGGGCAGAGAGCGCGTAGTGGTAGTCCTGCTTTGTGTCAGAGAGCGGGTTCCGAAAATGGAGATAACCCTCGCGCAACTCACCCGTTGGGGCAAAGGCCAGCAGCTTCTGCCGTGCTGCCTCATTCACTAGGTTACTCATCTGTAGCAGTGCATTCAAATCATCGATACGTGCGTAGCCCAGCGTTGCCTCGACCACCTGCTCACCATCAGGGCGCTTCGATGTCACCACGCTCAGCTGGCTTGGCGGCCACATGCTGTTGTCGCGCCCTAGTAGAAAGTTGTCTACTGCCAGCCCCCAACCAGCACCGTTTTGCTGCCACAGATAGGTGCCCGATAGCAGATCAACCACCATCGATTTTCGTGTATCCGTCACACTGTTCTCTTTAACCGGGGTTAAGTGGAGCTGGCGCAAAGAAAAATCACCTTCGGCACGTTGCAAGGCATTATCTTCCCACTCAAACCAGAGGCGCGTTTCGACCAGCCCTTCATCCACACGCAGCCCCAAGGGCGTTCGCTCAGCCAACCACTGTGCTAGTTGCAAATCACCCCCTTCAACATACCCCTGCGCACGCCACCCTTGCTCAGCGTGCAGGTCTCCCTCAATATCCAGTGCGAACGAAAGTGTGCGACCAAGGTGTACCGGCAACTCAGCCGCGCCATCCAGTTGATGACGCCCCCCTTGGTTACGCAGCTCAAAAGTCACATTAGAAAAATGGAGTTCACGCCCTGCCTGCGTCAAGTCACGCCAGCTGATTTCACTCTCTTCAATCACCATGTAGGGTTGAGAGAAGAGCCACTGCATCAACGCCTGTTCATGCGCTGACTGACGCTGTGCGCGCTCCTCTTCGTTATCGCTGGAAGCTACCGCCTCAAAACCGGCCACGCCAATTTTGCCTGATTCATCGTGCGTGATCGTCAACCCCACCCCCGACACCACCAAGCTACCGATCTGTAATTTTCCATGGATAAGGCTCTGCCATAGATCCAGCCCCACGCGACCACGCTCAAAACGGAGCAACTCACGCTTACCACTCAACACGCGCACCCCGCGCAACTTCAACTGCGGCCCGGTGCCGTGCCATGCGGTCTCCATTGAATTGACTTCAACCGCTGCGCCCACCGCGCGGCTTATCGTCTCTTCGATCTGCTGGTGAAAGGTGTCAAGGTAAGGTAGCAGCAAACGTGCGCTGCTCAGCAGTAGCGCCATCACGATGATGGTGAGCGCAACCAGCGTCCAGCACCGATTTAAGGTGGCTCGGATCACCCGCTAGAGACTCGAAAAGCTGCGTGCACAACAACAAAACATACGATTAACCCAGCAACCTCTGACTTATGCATGGCACATCTTCGCCATCATCCACTAAAGTAAACACCCTATTTAACCCAAGGCTAACTTACGGAGTCTACAATAAATCACATCAACACTACGTCAAATTGCTCTTGGGTATAGAGCGTTTCAACCTGTAACTGAATCGGTTTACCGATAAATTCTTCTAGCTCAGCCACGCTGGTCGACTCCTCATCCAACAACCGATCCACCACCTCCTGCGAAGCTAGCACCAGAAACTTTGTCGCATCAAACTGGCGCGCCTCCCGCATCAGCTCACGAAAAATCTCATAACAGACCGTCTCGCTCGTCTTCACCGAGGCCGTGCCACCACAAACGGGGCACGGCTCACACAAAATATGACCCAGACTCTCACGGGTACGTTTACGGGTCATCTCAACCAAACCCAGCGGCGATACGCCGCAGATAAAGCTTTTGGCTCGATCACTCTCCAGCCCTTTTTCAAGTGCGCGCAAGACCTGCTTTTTATGGTCATCTTCCTCCATATCAATAAAGTCGATGATGATGATGCCACCTAGGTTACGCAACTTCAGCTGGCGCGAAATCGCCTGCGCGGCCTCTAGGTTGGTCTTAAAAATAGTCTCTTCTAAGTTGCGATGGCCGACAAATGTACCGGTATTAACATCCACGGTGGTCATCGCCTCTGTTTGGTCGATGCAGAGGTGGCCGCCCGATTTAAGCTGCACAGTGCGATCGAGCGCTTTTTGGATCTCATCTTCTACTGAATAGAGGTCAAATATCGGTCGTGCCCCCGGGTAATGCTCCATGCGAGAGGACAACTCAGGAATCAACTGGCTCACAAACTCAAGCGCCCGCTGATAAGCCTCACGTGAATCGATGCGAATTTTATCGATCTGCGCGGCCGGAAAGTCTCGTAGCATCCGCAACACCAGCGGCAAATCTTCATAAAGCACCGTGGTCTCCTGCGGTTTGGTCGACTGCGGCGGCTGTTTCACCGAATCCCACAATTTTTGCAGAAAGGCCATATCCTCTAATATCTCTGCTTCCTGCACCCCTTCTGCAGCTGTGCGCGCAATATAGCCGCCGCCATTATCACCTGCGCCCGTCTCAAGAATGGTGCGCAGGCGTAGGCGCTCATCCTCATCCTCTATCTTTTGTGAAATCCCGATGTGGTTCATCGCCGGCATAAAAACAAGGTAGCGAGAGGGCATGCTGATCTGCATCGTCAAACGCGCCCCTTTGCTGCCGAGTGGGTCTTTTATCACTTGCACCATCACTTTCTGGCCATCATGCAGTAGCGACTCGATCGCGACATCAGACTTCCTGCTACCGTTGCCATCATCGGGCAGCGCCATTTTTTCTGGCTGCTGGATATCAGAAACATGTAAAAAAGCGGTGCGATCCAGCCCAATGTCGATAAAAGCCGCCTGCATTCCGGGCAACACTCGGCTCACCTTGCCCTGATAAATATTCCCCACCAAGCCACGTTTGCAGGCGCGCTCAATGTAGACCTCCTGCAACAGGCCGTTTTCTACCACCGCCACCCGAGTCTCCTGCGGGGTAACATTGACCAGTATTTCATCACTCATGAGGCATTTTCCATCAAGACAGCTGACTATAGATAGGTAACCGACAGAGTCTACCCCTTTTGAGTGCAATAAACAGGGCCATGAACAAGGTATAGTGGGCTAATCCGCCGTTTTCCCGCCCATCATTGGCAATTGAATACCAAACTCACCCATCAACGCGGCGGTTTCAAACAGCGGCAACCCCATCACACCGGAATAACTCCCTTCGAGGCGTTCAACAAATAGTGCGCCCAGCCCCTGAATGCCATAACCACCCGTTTTATCCTGTG
>JALSHQ010000082.1 GCA_026982145.1 Gammaproteobacteria bacterium
CGAGCGGTCTTTCACGAAGTGATCTGTAAAAATACGGTAGATTGTGGCTCCATCTACCACCCCGCCTCGCACCTCGCTCACCTGCTGCACCAGTGCAGCAAGTTCGCGCTGCATCCAGCGCGGCAGATTCAGGCCATAATCACGCTCAAGCACAAACGCCACCCCACCCTTACCGGACTGGCTGTTGACACGAATGACCGCTTGATAATCACGCCCCAGATCTTCCGGATCAATCGGCAGATAGGCGACCTGCCACGGCTCATCATCACGCTGCTGGCGCAGACATTTTCGGATTGCATCCTGATGGCTCCCAGAAAAAGCGGTATAGACCAGCTCGCCGACCCACGGATGGCGTGGATTCACTGGGATCTGAGTGCATTCGGTCACCACACGGATGATCTCGTCAGGGTCAGAAAGATCCAGCATCGGATCAACCCCCTGACTATAAAGGTTCATTGCCATTGTAATCAGGTCCATATTGCCGGTACGCTCACCGTTTCCCATTAAAGTGCCTTCAACACGATCAGCCCCCGCCATCAAACCTAATTCGGCAGCGGCCACCGCACAGCCACGGTCATTGTGGGTGTGCAGTGAGACCGTAATGGCATCACGCCTGCTGATGTGAGTACAAAAATATTCGACCTGATCGGCAAACAGATTCGGTGTCGTCGACTCAACCGTGGCGGGCAAATTGATGATGCACTTCTGCTCCAATGTCGGCTGCCACACATCGATCACCGCCTCACAGATCTCCACCGCATAATCCATCTCTGTTGTCGTAAAGCTTTCGGGGGAATACTGAAACTGCCACGCTGTTTCGGGATAGCGACTCGCCTCGCGCTTCACCCACTCAGCCCCTTGCACCGCAATATTAATCACCCCCGCACGACTCAGCCCAAACACCTGTTCACGCTGCACCGTAGAGGTTGAGTTATAAACGTGCACAATCGCTCGCTTAACACCTTTGAGCGCTTCAAAGGTTCTGGCTATTAACCCCTCCCTCGCCTGCACCAACACCTGTACTTGCACATCATCAGGAATTTTTCCTTCATCGATGAGCCAGCGGGTAAAGTCATAATCGGCTTGGCTTGCTGCCGGGAAACCGATTTCGATCTGCTTAAAACCGAGCTTCAGCAGTAACCCCCACAAGGTACGTTTTTGCACCACACTCATCGGCTCAACCAGCGCTTGGTTGCCATCACGCAGGTCAACGCTCGCCCAAACGGGTGCCTGCTCAATGCGGCGATTAGGCCATTGGCGACTGAAGGCCGGCACTGCCGGTACCGGGCGGTATTTACGATGATCAAAACGTTTCACGACTCACTCCTGCTTAAAAATGATGCCGCCGTGATAGCGGCTCACTTAATACTCAATTGACAACAGGAGAATAATAGACCATAAAACGCGCTATTATCTTGTTATTTAAACCCATAAAAGGCAATATATTGGAATAATAAACCCATATTAACTTAAATATCAGAAGATAATAACAAAGCGCTGGAGATTAAAGCTTAATCATGCCGATAGACCGCTACGACAGAGAGATCCTCAGCGCCCTGCAACAAGAGGGGAACATTAGCAACCAAGCCCTTGCCGACCGTATTGGCCTCTCCCCGTCACCCTGCCTGCGGCGGGTTAGGGCACTCGAAGCGAGCGGTGTAATTGAGGGCTACCGTGCAATGATCAATGCCAAGCAACTTGGCCTCACCCTGACTGCACTGATCCACATCTCGATGGATCAACACACCCCAGAGCGTTTTTCCAATTTTGAAAAGCAGATCCGCAAGCTCACTGAAGTGCAGGAGTGCCTACTCATCACCGGGCAATCTGCCGACTATCAACTTAAGGTGATCATTAAAGATATGGATGCGTTTCAACAGCTATTGCTGAACAAGATCACACGCATCAAGGGGGTCAGCGGTGTACACTCCAGTTTTGTACTGCGAGATGCGATCAGCAACCCTTCAATACCCGTTGACAACGGTTGAGCTAAACAGCGGCTCAAGGGTAATCCCCCCTCAAATTAATTCGCAGGGGCTCCGCTTGCCACCTCATCAAATAGCCCTATAATCATCACCAGACACTCAACATTGATTGCTTTTTAATGACAAAATTTCCTCTGTTCACCATCCTTGTTCTTCTCTGCTCGCTCGCCGCGTGCGGAAAAACAGATCACGACAGCCACGATGCGGGCGCGCACGACCACACCAACGGAGAAGAACATGACCACAGTGGTGACAACGAGCATGTTGACCGCTCACAACATCTCGTCCACTTTACTGATCAAAGCGAACTCTTTCTGCAATATGAGACGCTGGTCGCCCAACGTGACTCGATCTTTCTTGCCCACCTCACTGACTTAAGTGATTACACCCCGATTCCCGGCGGCTTCATCACCGTCACCCTCTCTGGCGATGGGGCACCCGAGGAGACCTTTAGCGGTAAACGACCGGTGCGCGCTGGTATTCACATCGAAGTCGTGATCCCACAACATGCTGGCAAACGGCAACTCACACTCCAGCTTCACACCCCTGAGAGAACACTGACTCATGAGCTCGGCAGCGTCACGGTCTACTCAAACAACGCAGAATCAAAAAATATTGCGCCGCGTCACCGACCCGAAAACAGCACTTATTTAGATAAAGAAGCGCAGTGGCAAGCCGAGATCATGATTCAAACCCCCACCCTAAATGAACAGCAGCAGCTCATGCTGCCCGCCTCGGCCATTCATCAAAGCAACAACAAGCACTATCTCTTTGTCATGAAAGGTGCTGAGTTTTTTGAAAAGAGAGAAGTGACCATCGGTAACCATCGCCATTCACCGGTGATTATTGTGGCTGGCATCACAGCGGGTGAACATGTCGTCATTCGTGGTGGTCATGTACTGCTTGGCAATCAAGAAGGCACAGCCACTGAAATGGTCACTACGGATGACACAAAGCACCATCATTAAATATAATAGTTTGCACTAGCTCTCTTAACCTCACCTCCCTTTCTTGACAGCGTCCAGCCAAGTCGTTAGTTTCTTTAATTAATCTATAGTGATGTAAATTTTCGTATGCGTTCAGAGCTTAGCTTGCACTTTACGCCTGCTTAAGCAGTATAAAAAATGAATTTTAAGGGAGCTGAAATTGAAAAGACTGTCATCGCATATCGAAGATATTAAAGAGCGCTATAGTGTCGTCGTCATAGGCTCTGGTTATGGTGGTAGTGTTACCGCATCACGCATGGCACGTGCGGGGCAGTCTGTTTGCATACTTGAGTGTGGCAAAGAGTTCCTTTCCGGCGAATTCCCAGACACACTGGCCGAAGCAGGAAAAGAGCTGCAGGTCAACGCAGGAGAAATTCAGCTCGGTAGCGAAACCGGGTTATATAACCTACACATCAATGATGATATCAACGTTGTCACCGGCTGTGGGTTGGGCGGCACTTCACTCATCAATGCCAGCGTGTTGATTGAATCTGACCCTCGCATCTTTAATGACCCCGCTTGGCCGCGTGACTTTGTAAACGATGTCGATACGGCACTTAAATCGGGTTACGAAAAAGCAAGAGAGATGCTAGGCTGTGCCACCTACCCCGAAGGCAGTCAAGATTTCCCCACGCTCAAAAAAACGGAGGCGATGCGCCAATGTAGTGCGGCGATGGGGATTGAAACCAAACTGACCCCACTCGCCGTTAATTTCAACACCCATGAAAATGGCGTTAACCATGTTGGCGTTGCGCAAACGCCCTGTAATCTCTGCGGCGACTGCGTCACCGGCTGCAACTACAGCGCAAAAAATACCACCCAGATGACTTACCTGCCCGACGCTAAAAATCACGGCGCTGAGATTTTCACCCAAACCCGCGTCAGTCACCTTTCGCGCAAAGGGGATCACTGGGTAATACACTACGCCACCAGCAACAATGGCAGTGACGCCTTTGATGCGCCCGATCAATTTGTGTTGGCAGATATTGTCGTGCTGGCCGCCGGTACACTCGGCTCAACTGAAATCATGCTGCGTTCAAAAGCTAGGGGCCTTGCCTGCTCGGATCAGATCGGCGAACGTTTCTCTGGCAATGGCGATGTACTCGGCTTTACCTATAACTGCGATCAAGAAATTAACGGCATTGGCCGTGGCACACGCGGGCTTGACGAGGACAGCCCGGTCGGCCCCTGCATCACCTCAATCATTGATAGCCGTGCCACCTCCGGTAATTATAAGGATGGAATGTCGATTGAAGAAGGCGTGCTGCCCGGTGCATTTGCACCCCTGCTGCCCAAAGCATTTTCAAACCTTGCCGCAATCTCAGGAAAAGATACTGATGGAGGGATCGCTGACTTTTTCAGTGAAAAAAAACGTAGTCTAGAAAGCCTACTGCGCGGCGCATATTTTGGCGCGACAGATAACACCATGACCAACTTAGTCATGAGCCACGACAGCGCATCCGGTCGCATGAGATTAAAAGATGACCGTCTCTGCATCGACTGGCCCGACATCGGCGAAGAAGCTATCTTTGACAAGGTCAATGACAAACTGCACGCCATGAGCAAAACCCTCGGAGGCACTTTTGTGCGCAACCCCATCAGCCACGACCTTATGGGAAAAGACCAGGTCACCGTTCACCCGTTAGGCGGCTGCAGCATGGGGGAGGATGCGAACAGCGGCGCGGCCAACCACAAAGGTCAGTTCTACTCCGGAACCTCTGGCACTGCTGTTTATGAGACCCTTTACGTCGCTGATGGCGCCATTATTCCAGCCGCCATCGGTACCAACCCACTACTCACCATCAGCGCCATCGCAGAGCGCAATGCAGCACTGATGGCCAGCGAACGTGGATGGAGTTTTGACACCTCGCTTCCCTCTCACCCAGCCAATGATGATGCCATCATCGCCGCTAAACCGGGCATCCAGTTTACTGAAACCATGGCCGGCTTTATCACTTTAGATTCAGATATCGATTATGAAGCGGGCTTCGATCAAGGC
>JALSHQ010000083.1 GCA_026982145.1 Gammaproteobacteria bacterium
TAACATCATCCGCCTCAAGGCTTGGAATACTGGCAGCAACCATATGGCTGATTGCAGTAATCTGCCCCTCTTTTAATGCGCGCCCTGCAAACAAATCAACCGTAACGGATGCCTTTGGTTTTTTACGGGCACGTGCAAAGGCAGTCTGTTTAGGAATGGCTAAATGAACTCGCGCACCGCGCACGTTATTCAGCGAGCCGATGGTGCGCGCTAACTCGCCTTCCAATGCGCGTTGATAACGGGCGCCTTCCATAAATTGACTCACACCAAACCCTTGGTCTTTATCGAGCATCTCAAAGCCAACGCCACCCCCTCTTGGTAGCCCCTCGGATGCCAGTTTAAGGCGTGCTTCATGCACACTCTCACCGGCGACAAGAATGGCGCCTGTGTTGGTATCAACCTTATAGGGAATCGCGGCTTGCTGTAATGAATTGGCAATCTCTCCTGAATCTTGCTCAGTGAGATTGCTATACAGCATGCGATAACTCGGGTCTTGCGACCATTGAACGATCGCGACACCAATGGCAACGCTCGCTGCCAAACCTATCATTAAGCCCAATTGCCGCATTAATGATAAACCGTTGAACCCTCTGGAAGGGAGCACCACATCATCCGTTTTTACTAATGCCATAGCTGTCTCTTTGTTACTTAATACACGGTGGTTTCAATACAACCTAAATAAATAATATTTAGATTGGCATGCTCATTACATCCTGATATGCAGAGATCAATTTATTGCGCACCTGAAGCATCGCCTGAAAGGAGACGCTTGCCTTTTGGGAGGCGACCATCACATCAACCAGACCCACATTTTCATCCCCCATGGTGAAGGCATTTTTCAATTTCCCTGACTCCTTTTGCACCGAGTTCACTTGATTGATAGCATCTTTTAGCTGCGCAGAAAAATCCAAACCGGGCACATTATCGCTTGTACTTTTTTCTACACCTTTTGCCTCAATGGCATGGCTTCTCAACTGCGATAACAAGTAATTAACATCAATTTCACTCATCACTAATTCTCCTTATATCCACTACAAAAGAGTGCCCGCTACCTTCTAGTATTACGCTAGACTTCAATGCCAGACTCTCTCATTCTTGCCAATTTATAACGCAATGTACGCTGGCTAATACTAAGTTTTTCAGCCGTTGATTTTCTATTGCCATTCATCATGCGCAGTGTTTCTAGAATCACATTCTGCTCATGCGACTTCAGGCTGTCCTGATCGGCTTCAGATTGCAAAGATGGCTGTTCAATTTGTTGAGCCGCTGGCATAGCTAGATTAGCTATTTCACTATCAGGCTCAAACTGCAAATCATTAACTTCAATGGTTTTTCCAGACCTAAGAATCATCGCGCGCTGTATAATGTTATCGAGTTCACGTACATTTCCAGGCCATGCGTGAGAAAGTAATTTCTTTGTGGCTGCTGAAGAGAGCTTCGGAATCGCCCCACCGCTTTTGTTAACACTCTTATTAATAAGGCGTTCCATGATGGGGATAATATCTGCAGGACGATCACGCAGTGGCGGCATGAACAATGGGAACACGTTTAACCGATAATAGAGATCTTCGCGAAAACGTTGCGCTGATACCTCTTCCATCATGCGCCTGTTTGAGGTTGCCAACACACGAACATCTAATGCAATGGGTTTTCTACCGCCTAGGCGCTCTACCTCACGCTCTTGCAAGACGCGTAATAATTTTGCCTGCAAACTAAGATCCATTTCTGAAATTTCATCAAGCAATAAAGTTCCGCCTTGTGCCTGTTCAAACTTTCCAGATGATGCCTGATAGGCACCTGTGAAGGCCCCTTTTTCATAACCAAACAGCGTCGCTTCCAACATGTTTTCAGGAATCGCAGCGCAGTTTATCGCCACAAATGGCTGTTCAGCGCGGGTTGAATGTTGATGTATGTAACGAGCCAGCACCTCTTTTCCGACGCCGCTCTCGCCAGTAATCATCACCGTTGCATCACTTTTTGCAACACGAGAGGCTATATTTAATAGCGCTATGCTCTTCTCATCCTTTGCGATGAACGCTTCAGACTCACCGTGCTCAGGCGTGAAGTAGCGTGCTACCATGTCTAGCAATGCATTAGCATCAAAGGGTTTTAAGAGGTAATCGGCAGCGCCTTCTCTCATCGCATCAACCGCATTTTTCACACTACCGTGTGCCGTCATAAGTAGCACGGGTAATTCTGGGTTTTCTGATTTAATCTTTTTAAGCAGTGCATGGCCTCCCATAGGCGCCATCTGGACATCACTGATCACAAGGCCAATCTCTTGGGACGACATTACATCAAGCGCTGCACGTCCATCTGCCGCAGTTGCGACTTCATACCCAGCTAAATCCAATGTGTCGTACAGGACTTCACGTAACGAACTGTCATCTTCAACGACAAGTACAGTGGCATAACTCATAAAAACTCCATCCTATAAAGCTGTAACGGTGACTGATAGCCTGTCGCTTCATCACGTAAATTATTACTCAATACTATTTTTAAGCAGGGGCATGCGAATCACGAATGTTGTGCCGCAAGTTTTTTTTGTTGATGATGACTCAATCCAGATAGCGCCATTATGTGCATGCACAATCGCCTGAGCGACAGAAAGCCCCAGCCCTGTGCCTTCGACTTTAGTGGTAAAAAATGGCTCGAAAATTCGTTCCTGAAGATCTGTAGAGAGGCCGTGACCATTATCAGTAATATAAATATCGACCGTGTCATCAGTAAGATTGCAACTCTCAACCTTCACTTTTCCTTGCCCATGCGATTCTGACTTTGACGCTTCTGCGCAGGCTTGAATTGCATTTGAGACAACATTTTGCAGCACCGCTGAGAGTGCTTCGAAATGCCCTGAGAATTTAACGTCACTGTTATTAATGATTTCTAATTCACACGCTCGCCCTTCAAGCTGTGGCAACATCATCTGTTGAAGTTCATCCAACAGTGCGACCAACTTGACTTGATCAGCACTAAAATTTCCACCGCGCGCGAATACCAGCATCTCTTCAACAAGACGCTCTAGATGCTTAAGACGGGAAACAATCTGCTCTGCATAACGTGTGCGCCGGCGCTGATCTAAGTCGTCGCGTTTAAGGTGTGATGCGTAGAGTAAACCGGACGCCAGAGGGGTTCGGATTTGATGAGCAATGGAAGCCACCATTTCACCCATGGCAGAAAGTCGTTGATGACGATTCAATAGCGCTTGCATTGCACGCGCTTCAGTGACATCCGTTAATAGAATAATTTGCCCGGGTGCATCACCCAATGGCCGTGTCACAATGTTTACGATGCGACCATCCTTGAGTGGGACATCGTCGCCCTGAACGGTCGCTTTGAAAGCGCGTGTAACAACATCGCGCCATAAAACACTGAGAAGTGGTTCACCAATCAATTCAACTGCGGCACGATTGCACTGCTGCACATAGCCATCGCCATCAAGCACAATGACAGCGGCGGGCAGAGCGTCGAGCAGGCCTTCAAAGCGCAGTATAACTTGGTCGTTGTCGGCGTCGCGAAAAAACCGGCGACTGCGCTCTATGGCAAGTTCACCAGTTAACTGGTCAACACGGTCTTCCAAAGTACGATAGCTATCGGCCAGCTGGTCTGAAGCCAAGTTAAAGAGGCTAAATGCATCCTTTAGCTCTTGAGTGTTGCTTGCGTTCTGCTGCGCCATACAAATACTACCCTTTTTAAATAACTGCGAAGAATCAGATCCTTCGCGGTTAAAGAGAGCAATATCTGTGCCTAACTAAATAACCACCTAAATTTCAAAGCATTAGGGGGGAGGCGAAAAAGTAAAGTCAAATTTATGTCGCTTCATCAGAACGCTGAAGGCCATATTTACGCAGCTTTTCGACTAGCGTGGTGCGACGCAACCGCAAACGGTTTGCCGCATGAGCAACCACCCCATCAGCATCATCGAGTGCCTGCTTGATTAGGTTGTATTCTAGGTTACTCAGGTGCTCTTTTAAATCGATGCCATCTTGTGGAAGTCTTGGCGTATCCAGCAAATCGATTGATGCGGCAGCTGGCGTGGCATCATAAATGGCATTTTCCTGTATCGCAGCCGTCAATGCACTGGTGTCTGTCGTGCCCTCGACCTGAAATTTTTGCGGCAGGTCATGTGCATCTACTACGCCATATGGATGCATAATCACCAAGCGCTCAATCATATTGGCGAGCTCACGTACATTTCCCGGCCAATGGTGCTGGCATAGTGCAAGCACTGCGGCCTGAGTCAAACGAACAGAGCCTCGCTTTTCATGTTCCAGTCTTTTAACCAGTTCATTAACCAGTAACGGTATATCTTCAACCCGCTCACGCAGCGGCGGCATATCAATCGGGAAGACATTCAGGCGATAATAGAGATCCTCTCTAAATTTTCCATCAATGATCGCTTCTTCTAAGTTGCGATGCGTTGCCGCCACGATGCGCACATTGGAGACAATGGTTTTGTTACTGCCGACACGTTCAAAGGTGCGTTCTTGTAAAACACGCAACAACTTCACTTGCATCTGAACACTCATATCCCCAATTTCATCGAGAAACAGCGTGCCGCCTTCGGCCAGTTCAAAGCGCCCCTGACGTGTGCTTATCGCACCTGTGAATGCCCCTTTTTCATGGCCAAAAAGCTCACTCTCCAGTAACTCAGAAGGGATAGCACCACAGTTGATCGGCACAAATGGTTTGCCTCGGCGCTCTGAGTGGTAGTGCACATTCCGTGCAACGACCTCTTTACCGGTACCTGACTCACCTAATATCAGTACCGTTGCATCGGATCCGGCCACCTGCTCAATCTGTTTTCTTACTAGGCGGATTCCCCGACTATTACCCACTAGGCTGCGAAATAGCTCGGGTGAATGCGCGCCTTGACGTTTTGTCTGGCTTGCGCGAAACACCTGCGCCTGTTGTATCGCTGCGGTTAAATCACG
>JALSHQ010000084.1 GCA_026982145.1 Gammaproteobacteria bacterium
CTTGGGAGTCCAGTACTATATGAGGCAATCCATGGGGTTATTGAGAAGTTACTAACCTCTATGAGCTTTGATCGACCCTCTTCAATCAATCGGATGTGGCACACATCATCATCGGCCAACACCATCACCGCTTGATCCCGGCGCTGCTTATTTCGCAAGCGGTAGGGGCCAATCTGGAGAATTCGACCGAGCGAGATGCGTCCATCATCAAGATGACACCGGCCATCCGTTGTCAGCCACTCGCTGAGCAACTCTGCATCCTGGAGCTCTTCCGGCTTTTCCGTTTCAAAAAACAATCTGCTTGCTTCCGCCAAGTGCCAAGCCGCGACAGCAATTCCAGATTTCATATATTCAGGCAGCAAATCACCCCCAACACCTTGTTCAAAAACCTGAAAAACCCCAGCAATCCGGGCGGCATTTTCGGCACTTTTTGCAGCCACATCACGCACCGCTATGAACTCGCCAAATTCACCCATTTCAGCTTCAACCGCGTCATGGTAGGTGCGCCACAGTTCTCGTGCGTCCTGGTTCGTTTGTAGTACGGGGGGTTCAGGCACCCCTCGACATCCGTAGGCAACTCCAAATCCAATAGGCGCCTAATGCGTTTATTAAACGCACCGCTAGACGGCATTTTAGAAGGGGGCGCAGAATAAAATCGGAGGCCCATAGTGGTAGGTGGTGCCGCTATCAAAAATCGACCAAAGAACCCAACACCCCGCCCACCGCGTTGCGTAATGTTCGCCAACAGCTCATGCTGAAGCATTAGGCTTGAGGAAAATCTACGCCCTTTGAGTTCTTTGGTGGCCGCTGTTTTGCGTGTCGGGCGGAATGATCTGCCATCCCATAAACGATTAAGAAGCGTCAAAAAGCCCAGCGCGGCATCCTCGGCCATCCCTTTGCCGCCCACCACAAGACCAGCTTCGTCAGACACTAATGCAGCTGACGGCCACCCCGTGGCTAACGAGTACGCCAGCCCCTCAGGTGTCGCGTCTTCGTAAAACAAATGCGGTAAAGGCGACACATAGATTTCATTCGCCTCAAGATCCGCTAGGCGGTTTTCCAGCTGCTCCAAATCCTTTTTGGAGTCGTTGCTTTCTTTACCTGATAAAGATTTGATTTTTTGCTCAATTCCCGCAATGCGGGAGCCTCTGGAGCGCTCCATAGCTTTCGCCCGGCGGAAGGCATCTAACCGCTCCTCACGGTTCTCCTGCTCCCACAGCTTGGCGGCTTTTGAAAACGCAGAGTCAACGGCGGTCTTGCGCTCACCCGATTGAGCAACGATCAAAACATTGAGTGACATCGGGCCGATGAGAACCTCATCGCGACCAACATCAGAAAGGCCTTGTGTCGCCATGGCCATCTGCGCCAGCGCCGCAGACGCAACCATGGACGTGGGCTGTTTCCCATACCTTTGAAATTCTTGTACAGCCTCCCGCGCAGTGACCGGAAAAGCGTCGATCGGATATGGTGGGCTTGTGATTGTCGGAGAGATTTGGCCAGGTTCTGGCCAAATATCAACATGTTTAATCTTCATGTGTATGCCCACTTTTACGCCCCAACCTTAAAAGTCTCGAAGGTCTCTCGGCACTGTACAAAACAACAGGCATCCGTGTTGTATTGAAAAACCCATGTACCGCTGTCGATTGCTTCGGATGGATATGAAATAACGCGAGATGCGCCACTCATCAGGAGCACCTTTACGAGCGACAAGATATGGGATTTTCTTGGGCCAACCCACCAGTCGATGACAGCCCAACAACCTGCAACGGGCCACTCCAAGGCACCCGGATTAACGCCAGGCTCCAGCACCATTGAACAGACATCGTTCGGGCTAGCCGCCCACTCCTCCGCGCGCCGCCAAGAGTCAAGACCGACGCAGACTACAACCAGCCCTGGGGGATTTTCAAAGCGCTGCCGCTCAGCCAACGGCCTGCCACCTGATGGTAACTTATTATTTCGCTGATGCGCCTTCATGGGTTAAGCCGCAAGCTGGCGAGCAGCGACTAGATCAATAACCAGAACCTTGATCTTCGCTTCGCTTTTTCCAGCGATCCGCGCCCGCACCACAGCTTCAACCTCATCGGAGGGCCAGTGACTAGATCGAACACCCCATTTTACTGGTGGCGGAAACGTCCCGTCAGCGATATCAGCATATAGGGATGTACGGCATCTCCCGACCAACTCAACCACCTGCTTTAATTTTAATAAAATCATGCCCTCACCTCCAAAAAAACCGTAATTGCACCCACTAAATTTGAGTGGACGACAATGAATCACGATTAAAGATTAGCCCGAGCGGCAAACAAATTGGAACAGGGAAATGAAAGGGGAAACGTGTAAAGTGAACAGGTAAAACAAGGTGTTACTTATTGATTTATATCAAACATCTCGCCTGAATTTGGATTTTTTATTTCTTCACTGAGCTGGCGATAGGGTGGCTTCACTCCTGAACCGATTTCAGCAAGCCCTTTTTTTATATTTTTCCTCCATGCGTCATCAAAAGTTTTATCTAGAATTTTGATGGCTTTAACCGCGCTGCCATTGCTTCGGTTGTCGTTAGCAGCCACCCACTTCAATGCTTTGTGGATCTCTTCAACATTTGTGTTTAAGTGTTTTCTGTCAAACTCATATTCTTGGTGATGATCGGCTTTTACCTCCAACCTCTGAATCATCATTGCAAGCAATGCTCTGCGTTTAGCTGTTTTTAACTTGCTTTTGATGTTTTTTTCAATAAAGGGAACCAGGTCTTCATCTGCAATCCATTTTTGTTTACCTTTGTTTTCATGAGTTGCATTTATATTATCCGTTGGTGCAGGTGGCGCCTCTTGGCTCCCCTGTTTACAGTCAGCATCAAGGCTTTCTATCAGGCGCTTCTCAATGCTATCAATGCGGTATGGCCACCGCTCTACTGGCCAGTAATAATGATCCATTCCAATCTTAGTGCAGACTTTTTTTACATCACTCTCATTGACCCAGAGCGCGCCTATTGGCAACTCATAATCATCTGACGCACCCACCACCTCACAGGTTTTGCTTTGACTCACATCACCAATAAAAAACCTGCCGGGTGGTTTTTTATACTTTTGATTTGCAGCCAATATTTCGCCATTAATTTTTACCGTTACTGACTCCCAAGCCGCATCAGCATCAAAGCCACTATGCCCCTTGTTTTGTTCATACTTTTTTCTGACCTTTATCAGCGCCGTAGTAATATCTACAGCATGTATATGGTGGCCATCACCAACATACCCTTTGGCGGCAGCAGTTATTGGCAGCCCTCTCTTTCGAAACCTGTCAAGCATTTTGAATGGGGCAGAAGGCAGGCCATCAACCCATAATTCCAATAGCCGAAAGAACTGGCGCAATTCAATATTTTGCAACTCCTCACGCACTTCATCCGCAGCAATTTTAAGGATGTTCTCCACTTCTGCTTCACGGCCACCGCTATCATTTTCACACATTGACTTAACCCTTCCGCAAAATCGGCACCACCTTTGCGCCATCTTTCAAGGAACCCAAATAATCCGCCCACGCCTGCATCATCTTGCGCCGATCCGCCAAGTATTCAGATCGATGATAGGCAGCCCTTACCCGGCTCTGCTCACAGTGCGCCAATTGCCGTTCAATGATGTCTGGCCGCCACCCCTGTTCATTCAAAAGAGTTGAGGCCATTGCCCGGAATCCATGGGGCGTCATCTCTGTGTTGGCATACCCCATGGCTCGGAGCGCAGTCCGTGGGCCATTGTCGCTGAGTGGGCGTGAATCAGATCGGGCGCCAGGAAAAACATAGGTGGCCGTGCCAGTCAGCGGCTGAAGCTCTTCCAGGATTGCTATCGCCTGCTGCGCCAAAGGAACCACATGCTCTGCCCTCTGCTTCATCTTCTCTGCCGGGATGATCCATTGCCTGGCCTCCAGATCAATCTCTGACCACTCCGCACGGCGCAGCTCTCCAGGGCGCACAAACAGCAGCGCCGATAACTGCAAGGCAGCACGGATGATGGGCGAGCCACGGTAAGCATCAATAGCACGAAGCAGTTCACCCACCTTCACCGGATCGGTTATTGCGGCATATTGCCCCTTCTTGGCAGGAGGGATTGCGCCTTTCAGGTCGCCAGCGGGGTCTCTCTCTGCCCGACCCGTTGCAATGGCATAACGGAACACCTGCCCTGCGGTCTGCTTTGCCCGGTGCGCCGTCTCTATCGCCCCCCGCGACTCAATCCGTCGCAGTGCTGCCAGCAACACAGGGGGATTAATCTCGTTGATGGGGAGCTTGCCAATGTAGGGAAAGAGGTCTTTCTCAAATCGGCGGATGATCTTATCGGCATGGGCTGGTGCCCAGTTGGGAGAGAATTTAGTAAACCATTCTCGTGTGATGGCTTCAAAGCTGTTGGCTCCAGCTTCTGAAAGTTTTTCTGCTTTCCGCAGCTCAGAAGGATCAATACCCTTGGCGATCAACCTCCGTGCTTCGTCTCTGGCCTCTCTTGCATCCTTTAACCCAATATCTGGGTAAACCCCCATCGAAAGAGTTTTGCGCTTTCCTCCGTGACGGTAGTCGAGCCGCCACCACTTGCCACCTTTGACGGTAACAAGCAGGTAAAGCCCTCTCTCATCAGATAATTTGCGCTGTTTTTCACCTGATTTGGTGTTACGAATAGCAGAATCAGTGAGCGGCATGACGGTAACCCATTTTGCGGAAATCCTGTTACCGCCAAGGCTACCGTCACTTACCGTCGGTTGTCAATGGTTTCTACTGGACGACAACAGACAGTCAAGGCACAAAAAAGCCCGCTGTTACACGGGCTTACGGACGATTTTGGATTTTACTGGATAATGAAATGGTAGCTACGGGTGGACTTGAACCACCGACCCCAGCATTATGAATGCTGTGCTCTAACCGACTGAGCTACG
>JALSHQ010000085.1 GCA_026982145.1 Gammaproteobacteria bacterium
TATTGAATGAGGGAGAGCAGAACCCAGAAAATAACCTAAAGCAATCGGTGCTCTACCACTTGTTACGTTTAAAGCAGCAACACCCGCAACCGAGCGAGGCGCTACTGCCGGAGAGCTTTACACTGGGGCTTGATCGAGAGGAGAGCTGCCCGACATTAGAGACAATCGACAAGTATGCCCGCAAAACGCCGTTATGGGGAATGCCCTATGCGATGCCAAACCTATCAGAGGGAGAGCATAGAACGCTAGTTTCCTGGTTGGCTCAAGGTTCGCCTGCGATGCCTCCCTTGTCACCTTCTATTGCCGTGCTGCCTCAGATCAAACAGTGGGAGGCCTTTTTAAACCAGCCATCCCATAAGCAGCGATTGGTGAGCCGTTACCTCTACGAACATCTGTTCCACGCTCACATCCATTTTTCGAAATCACCTGCCCGCGAGTTTTATCGTTTAGTCCGCTCTTCTACGCCGGCGGGCGAGGTGATCGACGAGATTCCGACATTGCGCCCCTATGATGATCCGGGTGTTACCCCTTTTTACTATCGACTGTTGAGGTACCAGCCTTCTATCGTAGCTAAAAATCACACGGTTTACACGCTCTCAGATCAGCGGATGAAGCGTTATCAGGAGCTTTTTATTACGCTGGATTATGAGGTTGATCAACTGCCCTCTTATGAACCAAAACTGTCGGCGAACCCATTTAAAACATTCGCGGCAATTCCTGCCACTTCACGTTATCGATTTTTGTTGGATGACGCCCATTTCTTTATCGAAGGTTTTATAAAAGGCCCGGTGTGTCGCGGGCAGATTGCATTAGACGTGATTGAAGACCGCTTTTGGGTGATGTTTTTTGACCCGAATCAGCCGGTGATTACCAATAGCGCAGCATTCATTGGTGAAATGGCTGATGAGTTGCAGGTGCCTGCCGACGGCGGCAGCAATCTGGAGTTACTCCGCATCTGGACGGATTATTGGAAAGGGCAGCGGCGTTACATGGAGAAAAAACAGGCTTGGTTTAAGACGATTGGCACCTATGACCTAGCACAGGCAATGAATTTTATTTGGGATGGTGATGGCGTTAACCCGAATGCTGCACTCACTGTTTTTCGTCACTTTGACAGCGGCTCGCTCGCATACGGATTGGTGGGTGAGCGCCCTGAAACGACATGGGTGATCGATTATCCACTGCTTGAGCGTATTCACTACCTGCTAGTGGCTGGGTTTAATGTCTATGGCAACTTGGGTCATCGTATGAGTACTCGAATTTATATGGATTTCCTGCGCATGGAAGGGGAGGATTATTTTCTCGCTTTTTTACCGGCTAACCAGCGCAAAGCGATTCGTGACACTTGGTATGAGGGGCAGCGTAAAACAGTTGATGAACTATTTTCTGCGCCTCAGGCATGGTTGAGTACCGAAGCGGTGATCGGCTATCAGACAGATGATCCACAGCAAGAGCTTTACCAGCACATGAGCAGGCGGCTTTCTGTTGTCGCAAAAAAAGCGGCCGCGATGAACCACTGTGGCGACGTTAATTGTGAGAATAGCGTGACAGAGGTTGATATAGAAAAAGCGAATCGGGCGATGGAAAGCATCGCAAAATTACAGGGCAAAGCTTTGCACGCTTTTCCTGATGTCGCCTTTATTCGTGTCACCACCGGTAAACAGGCGGATGACTTTGCTTACACGTTGATCCGCAACAAGGCTTATAAGAATGTGACCTCTTTTCTGGCTGATGAACTCGAGCGTGAGCGGGCTGATATCGAAAAAGATTCAATGACCGTAGTGCCGTGGCTGGAAGGTGCTTACCCCAATTTCTTTTTTTCTGTGGCGCTTTCAGAGATAGAGGCATTTGCTAAACATTGTGCCACCATTCGCAACCACGAGGATTATAAAAAATTTGTAGACAAGTATGGTGTCAGGCGAACTCACCCTGAGTTCTGGTCATTAGCCGATTGGTTTCAAGATGAGTACGCCCGAAACAAGCCTATTTTATCAGGGCTATTTGATCTAAACCGTTACCACAACCGCTGAGTGATTGTGCTCCTCTTCACTCGTGTCATCGTAATGCGAACACCACCGGCACAATAAACTCGAGGGTTTTCCGCGGGTCATTATTGGGCATGGGGGGGAAGGGGTTAGCGCGTTTCGCCATGTTGAGCGCGGCTTGATCAAGCAAGCGGTTGCCGGTCGGTTTTTCCAACGTGATTTTTTGTGTTTGTCCGGTGCGATCAATCAAGATGCGCAGTTGTCCCTCCCCTTCAATGCGCATCCGTTTTGCGCGGCGGGGGTACTGCTTATGTTTTTCCAGCCAGGCGACGAGCAGTTGCTCATATCGGGCGGTGGCTACGGCGTCGAGCGGTGCGGGGCTGGGTGTCACCGGGGCGGGTTCCTGCAGGGGGGTTGGTGCTTCAACGATTTCAGGGCGCTGTTCGGGCGGCTCGGGTTCAGGCTCAGGTTTTGGCTCTGCTTCCGCTTGAGGTTTGAGAGCGGGTTTCTGAACCATCGGTGGGGGTTCCAAAACGGGTTTGGGCTCAGGTTGCGGTGCTGGTTTAGGTTTGGGTTGCGGTTTAGGCGGTGGAGGCTCCACCGGCGCAGCGGCCGTGGTGCTCTCAGCGACCATTGCCGACAGGCTAACACGAAGCGGTTGTTCAGGTGGCGGTAGGAGAGGGCGCTCTGGCGTGGGCAGCGTGAGCCAAAAGGCGATGCCGCCATGTAGCAGAAGTGCGAGCAGGAGCGCGCCGCTCATCTGTTGCCAGCTGGTCGTGATCACTATCGCCTACTTTTGTGTAGTGGCTAGGGCAACATCGTGGCCGCCCGCGCTGCGAATTTCATCCATCACCTGCAGCAACTGCTGCACTTCTGTCTGCGCATCGCTTTTGAGGGTGATGGTCACACCGCTATTTTCTGTAATTAAGGGTTCGATGGCAGCGCGAAGCTGATCGAGAGCCAAGGCTTTACCGTTGAGCGCCAGCTCACCTGATGCATTAAGGGCAACGGTAATGGGGGTGACCTCAGTGATGGTGGCGGTGGCAGACTTAGGCAGCTCCAGTTCAATCGCTTCGGGTACCAGAAAGGTGCTGGTGAGCATAAAAAAGACCAGCAGCAGAAAAACGATGTCGATCAGCGGGGCGATATCGAGGTGGGAGTGGATGCGCGCACGACCCTCAAATTCCATGGGTCTCATCCTCGATCTTTTCATCGTCACGGCTGGAGATATTGCTAGGTGTTTTGCCGAAGTGACGCAATACGCGAATACTCACATCTTTCATTGAAGCGCGCACATGGTCCACCTCACCTTCGAGGTAGTAAAATGCTGCCATGGCGGGGATCGCCACCGTTAAACCAAAGGCGGTGGTCAGTAGCGCCTCCCAGATGCCGCCGGAAAGGATTGAAGGGTCGACCCGGCTACCAGCCGCTTCAAGGCTCATAAAAGCAGCGATCATCCCCGTGACAGTGCCCAGCAAACCGAGCAGTGGGCTGAGGTGAGCGATCGATGAGAGGCTGCGCAGCCACGATTCAAGGCTTCTGATTTGGGCAGAACCGACTCGGCTCACTTCGGCCTCAACATCTTTGGCCGACATGGTCGGGTCAGCCCCGCAGCGAATCGCGCACTCCATCACGACAGCGACCGGACTGCGCTGTTGTTGCAGCGCCTTCAGCGCACGCTTGTGGTCGCTCTGTTGCAGTGCTGCCAGTGCAGGGTCAACAAAGTTAAGGCGGCGCAGCCCGATGCGGAAAAACTGAAATAGTTTAAGTAGGATAATGGTCACCGCCAGCACAGACATGGCCAACAGTACCCACATCACCGGTCCACCTTGCTGGAAGAGATTTACAATATTCATAAGCACTCAATCATTATTTTTTAAAAAGCGACGAATGGCAACCTAAAAAGAGTGCCACCCGTCAATGGTTCATCCTTGGTATGCAACAGAAATTACATATCCATTTCAATTCCGGCATAGACAAACTGCGGCAGGCTACCGCGCGCACCATCCGGCTGGCGTGAGACCACATACGCCTCATCGAAAAGGTTTTGTACCCCGCCAAAGAGTTTTACCGTATCGTTGATGCGATAAAAAGCGGTAAGGTCAGTGGTAAAGTAACTGTCTGTTTTACCGTAACGGGCATCAGGGTCACCCGCACCATTGATTTGATTGGCGACATTATTGGCGCTGGTGTAGGTTTCGCTCACATAATTTCCTGAGATGAATGCACCCCATTTTTTGCTTTCGATACCCGTGCCGAGGCTCAGTGTCAGCTCTGGAATGTAAGGCACCGCATTGCCTGCTTTGCCGTAGCTGAAGATCGACTCCGCATCGGTAGAGGTGGAATCATTTTTTTGCTCAGCATTGGTGTAGGTAACACTTAGGTAAGACGGGTTGCTGATACCCCAGTTGTTGGCAAGCCCAGCGTCGTATTGGAGCGCAAACTCAAGGCCGTAGGTGTCGACTTCTCCAAAGTTTTCATCAAGGCCGGTGCCTGTTCCCCCCACATTGTCGATCACGATGAGATCTTTAAAGGCCGTGTAGAAAAAGGTGCTTTCAGCCGCGAAAGCTTTTGGGGCATTGGTGTAGCGGGTGCCAATCTCAAAGGCGGTGCTTGTTTCAGGGTCAAGTCCACCGCGTGTGCCGCGTGGGCTCGGGGTGGAAAATCCTGTGTGGATGCCGCCAAAGCCAGTCCATTGATCGTTGAACTGGTAGGCCGCGCCGACGCCGTATGCGCTGACGTTAAAACTGTTGCTGCCGTCTCGCCCTTTCGTGCCACCCGCGCTTTGCAGAGTACCTTTTGGGTCTTCAGAGATTTGATCTAACATCTCATACCGCACCCCGGGGGTGACGGTTAAAGCACCGATATCAATGGTGTCTTGAACAAAGAGCGCAAGTG
>JALSHQ010000086.1 GCA_026982145.1 Gammaproteobacteria bacterium
TTCTGGAAGACCCGTGGGCCGAGCCAGAAGAAGCGATGTGGCGCTGGACGGTAAATCCGGAGCAAGCACCCGATCAGCCGCTCTATCTGGAACTCACTTATCAAACGGGTGATATCGTTGCGATCGATGGCGAAGCGATGACGCCCGCCGAGGTGATGCGTTACCTCAATAAAGTGGGCGGTGAGAACGGGGTGGGTCGTGATGATATCGTTGAAAACCGCTATGTGGGGATGAAGTCGCGTGGCTGTTATGAAACGCCCGCGGGCACGATCATGTTAAAGGCGCACCGTGCGATTGAATCGATCACGCTGGATCGTGAGGTAGCACACCTTAAAGATGAACTAATGCCTCGTTACGCAACACTCGTCTATAACGGCTACTGGTGGAGCCCTGAGCGTGAAATGATACAAGCGATGATCAACGCTTCTCAGCAGTACGTTAATGGTGTTGTGCGAATCAAATTGTATAAAGGCAATGTTATTGTCGCGGGGCGTCAGTCACAAACAGACAGCCTGTTCGATGCTAACATCGCAACCTTTGAAGATGACGCCGGAAGCTATAACCAGCAAGATGCAGAAGGTTTTATTAAATTGAACGCATTGCGTCTTCGCATAGCCGCTAAAAAACGTTAGTTTCTGACGGCCTCGTATAGCGTGAGTTTGGAAGCCAATGACTGATGTAATTTGCTCAAAGGAAGCTGGGATGTTGGATTTGGGTTAATGAAAAAAAAAGTTGTTTACGGTGTCGTACTGCTGTTGACTCTCATCTCCCTGCCTTGGTTGTTGAGTGATTTCACTCGTGATGAAGAAGATGCCGCTACGCTGTTCAGCCATGAAAATTCATCCTACCTCTCCGACTACCCCGCCAAGCAATTCATTAATGAACCACTGCAGCCAGTGGTGGAGCCGCAGAACCTCAATAGCGAAAAAGTCTCCCTAGGTCGTCGGCTGTTTAGTGATAAACGGCTCTCACCAAGTGGCGATATCGCATGCAGCAGTTGCCACCGCCTTGATGACGGCGGTGCGGATCGGCGCTTACACCCGGTAAAAGGGGACAAGTCGCTGGGGATGATCAATACACTCAGCGTCTATAACAGCGCCAACAATTTTAGGTGGTACTGGGATGGGCGCGCCACCACGCTGGAAGCGCAGGTTGATGAGTCAGTAACCAGTTTGACTGAACTGGGTGCTCGCTGGAACCAACTGTTGCCCACGCTTGTTTCCATTCCTGAGTATCAAGCCGCATTCACTCGGCTTTATCCATCCAGTGGCATTCAGAAAGATAACGTGATTGATGTGATTGTTGAGTTTGAGCGCTCACTGGTGACACCGGGTGCACGGTTTGATCGTTTCCTATTGGGTGAAGTAGACGCACTCACTAGCGAGGAGAAAAATGGCTACCAGCTATTCAAAACTTATGGTTGCATTGCTTGCCACCAAGGGGGCAATGTGGGGGGGAACATGTTCCAGCTATTTGGTGTCATGGCGAATTATTTTGCGGGTCGAAAACCGCTGGTAGAGGCTGACCAAGGTCGCTTTAATGTCACGGGTAATGAGGACGATCGTTACCGCTTTCGTGTGCCTAGCTTACGCAATGTCGCATTGACTGCCCCCTACTTTCACGACGGCTCGGTTGAGACGCTGGAGCAAGCCGTGATGGTGATGGCAAGTCACCAGTTAGGACGACCGATTCCTCCAGACGATGCTCGCCTTATCGTCCTGTTTCTGCGCTCGTTGAGTGTTCAAAATAGCGGTGACCTTTGATGACAGGTTTGACATGGAAGCAGCTTATTGTCGGGGTGCTAGCGGTTTCATTGATGACCTTTTTGTACGTGATGACGCAATCGGTTGACGACAAGCGCTACAATGAGATGGTGGATCACATGTCCAACCTAAAGCAGCTAGATGCCAATCTTAGTCGCGATGTGCTTCGCTCTCGCACCGAATTGCTCTCTCATTATGACCCGCTGGTAACATGGGAGAGGCAACTGCATGAGGTGTTTCGTCAGCTAGAGGTAGGGCTCAATAGCATTTATAGCCAAGAAAAAAATGACATTGATCAGAATTTAACTGCCCTGCATGAAGCGTTGCTCATGAAGGCAAAGATGCTTGAATCATTCAAATCACATAATGCGATATTGAGAAACTCGCTTCATTATATTCCGACGTTAACCGACGAACTCATGGCCGATATCGCCGAGCTTGGAGTGGATACTGCTACAGTCATATTGTTAAGTGACATGGTGAGAGGCGTGCTAAGTTATAACAGCCAAGCAAGTGATGCCCTTCGGTTTTCTTATGTGACCGCATATGCAGAGATGATGGAGCAGGAAGTTGAACGGTACCCAGTAGAGTTTCGCGATAAAATTTCTCGCCTCGTGCATCATGTTAGGGTGGTGGTCGATGAAAAATCAGTGGTCGATGATTTGATACTAAACTTGACATCACCATCGCTGGTTAGGCAAGTAGATCTCCTGTTTGCACTGCATAGCCATTATCACCAAGCGCTGGAGCATCGAACCAATATTTACCGTTTATATCTCTATCTCTTTGCAGTCTCGCTGCTGATCTATGTGGCCTTTATTATGTGGCAGTTGCAAAAGGGTGCAACAGTGCTTCGGCGTACGGTACGAGATCTCAACTACCAGAAATTTGCTTTGGATCAGCACTCAATTGTGAGTATTGCAGATAGAGACGGCATCATTACCTATGCGAATGATAAATTGTGTGATGTTAGTCAATTTAGTCGCGATGAATTGATTGGGAAAAATCACCGTATTATGAACTCAGGTTATCACTCTGATGAGTTTTTTGGTGATTTGTGGTCAACGATTGAAGCCGGTAACGTTTGGCATGGCGAGATGAGAAGCCAAAAAAAGAGTGGTGATTATTTTTGGGTGGATTCCACCATTGTGCCATTTGTTGATTCAACCGGAAAGCCGTATCAGTACGTTGCGATTCGCACAGATGTGACCGACCATAAGCGCTTAGAGAGCGCGATCTTTAAGGAGAAGGAGCAAGCACAAATTACGCTGGAATCGATTGGCGACGGCGTGGTGACGATTAACGCAAGTTCATTGATTGACTACATGAACCCGCGGGCTGAGATGCTTGCAGGCGTAAAATTTGAAAATGCTTGTGGGCACTCGCTGGGGAATGTGTTAAACATCTTTGATGAAGCGACACATCAATCGATTGATGCATCGCTTAATGAATGCATGACGAGGGGGCTTCGAGTTGTGCTGCCAGCGCAGGTGATTGTTAATCAATTTAATGGTAAAGAGTTTGCAGTTGAAGTGACTGCCAGCACCATTAGGGATCGTGATGATGCAGTTGCAGGTGTCGTCATTGTTTTTCACGATGTGACAGAGTTGCGTGGGCTTGCAAAGAAAGTCTCATATCAGGCCACACATGACGCATTAACAGGGCTGGTCAATCGCCGGGAATTTGAGCGTCGCTTGGGGCTGTTGCTGGAGAGTGCGCGGCAAGAAGGGAAGGTACATGCGCTCTGCTATATCGATTTAGATCAATTCAAAATTGTAAACGACACCTGCGGCCATGTTGCGGGCGATGAACTGTTAAGGCAGCTCACCGCGCTGCTGCAGGGCCAAGTACGTGAGCGGGATACCCTTGCTCGGTTGGGTGGTGATGAATTTGGCGTGCTGCTTGGGGATTGCCCGCTAGCCAAGGCAGAAGTGATTGCTGATGAGATGTGCCGCACAGTAAAAGAGTTTCGCTTTGTTTGGCAAGAAAAGAGTTTTGAAATTGGTGCCAGTATTGGGTTGGTGATGATTGACTCGGAAAGCCGAGGTACAGCAGATTTGTTGAGTGCTGCAGATGCCGCATGTTATGTCGCCAAAGACAAAGGGCGAAATCGGGTTTATGTCTACCAGCCCGATGATGAAGAATTGGTGGCACGCCACGGTGAAATGCAGTGGGTATCTCGTATCAACCGGGCGTTCGAAGAAAATCGTTTTCAGCTCTATTTTCAGCCGATTGTTCCCATGCAGGGGGCTGAAGTGTTGCGCCATGTTGAAATATTGTTGCGTATGCGGGATGAGTCCGGCAAGTTGATTTTCCCTATGGCGTTTATCCCTGCTGCTGAGCGGTTTGACTTGATGCCTACTATTGATCGTTGGGTAATACGCAATGTTTTCTCTTTTTGTGCGGCCAGCGGGCGGGATGATGTGGTTTATGCGATTAACCTTTCAGGTGCCTCGTTGAGTGACGAAGGACTCGTGGACTTCTTACGCGAGCAGTTTTCTAAATATGAGGTAAAGCCTAGCAATATCTCTTTTGAAATTACAGAGACAGCGGCAATTTCAAATTTGGGTGAGGCTATTCAGTTTATCTCGGAGCTTAAACAGTTGGGTTGCAGCTTCTCGTTGGATGACTTTGGCAGTGGTCTCTCATCATTTGCTTACCTTAAAAATTTGCCGGTCGACTTTCTGAAAATAGATGGCGGCTTTGTTCGCGGAATTGTTGAAAGCCCAACTGACTGCGCGATGGTCGAGTCGATTAACCACATCGGCCATGTGATGGAGATAAAAACCATCGCTGAGTTTGTCGAGAATGATGAGATCTACAAGTGCATTAAAGATTTGGGTATCGATTACGCACAAGGCTATAATATCGCCAGACCCAAGCCTTTAAAAGAGCTGTTTAACCGTCAATAACTGAGTTTCTTATGCGTATACTTCACACGATGCTTCGCGTCACTGACCTTGAGTCATCGATCAAATTTTATACTGATGTCCTTGGGATGAGACTGTTGCGGCGTAAAGATTATCCCGAAGGAGAATTCACACTGGCTTTTGTTGGATATGATGATGAGGCCGCTGGCGCTGTGATAGAACTGACCCATAACTGGAATGTTGTCA
>JALSHQ010000087.1 GCA_026982145.1 Gammaproteobacteria bacterium
ACGCTGCCGGTGAGCTTGCCATCGGCTTCTTCGAGTTGATTGGCGTGGGTGTAGTCGAGCTGGCAGCGTCTCTCGAGGCGATGGGTGAAGAAGGTGAAGCCGCCAGAGACCAGTGCGATTTTGATCTCTTTCTCTTTGAGTACTGCTAGCATCTGCGCGGCGCCGGGGTTCAGTGTGAGCCGCTCATCATAAACCTTTTGTAAGGCGCTGGTATCGAGGCCAGCTAGGAGCGCGACACGTTTTTTGAGCGAGGTTTCAAAGTCGATCTCGCCGCGCATTGCCGCCTCAGTGATGGCAGAGACCTGTGGCTTTATGTTGGCGAAGTCAGCGATCTCATCGATACACTCTATGCCGATGAAGGTGGAGTCCATGTCGGTGATTAACAGCTTCACCTGCGCGGGGTCAAAACCGTTGGGTAAGCAATTAATATCGAAATCGGCAGCCTCACGCAGTGCGGTGAGCTGTTCGGTGCTGATGTTATTCGCACCGCTGATCTTGTAGTGATGCGCTCTTTTGATGAGTGAGCCGCCGGTGCGTTGAACAATGGCGTTGGCTTTGTCTCGGTTAAGTTGAGTGCCTTGCAGAATGATGGTGGTCATGAATGATGAGTCTTTAAATATTGAGAGAAGATTGAGGCGCTTAATGATACCCGATTTATGAGGGCGGCAGAAAAAGCGTCAGCAGTGTGTTGAGAAAACGGCGCCCTTGTTCGGTTGGGCGTATCCATTGAAGTTCGTATTCCAGTAACCCTTGTTCTTCAGCCTGCTGTAAGGCGTTGTCAATCGTGCTGAGCGGTAACCCGGTATGTTCAAAAAAGAGGCTACTGGGAAAACCTTCAGTGAGGCGCAGCGCGTTCATCATAAACTCAAAGGGCACCTCTTTGCGTGACAACACCTCTTGGGTGGCGTAGCGCTGCTCGCTGGCGGCGTGTTGCAGGTAGTCATTGGGGTGTTTGACGGTCGCGGTGCGGGTGATGTTCTGCTGCGCCGCATCGGTGATTTTGGCGTGCGCACCGGCACCGATGCCGAGGTAGTCGCCGTATTGCCAGTAGTTGAGATTATGGCGACACTGCTTGCCGGGGCGGGCGTAGGCGGAGACTTCGTAATGTTCAAAACCCGCAGCACCAAGGCGCTCTTGGCATTGTGACTGCATCGCCCAGCTTAGCTCATCGTCCGGGGTGGCTGGGGGATGTTTGTGAAACCATGTGTTGGGCTCGATGGTCATCTGGTAGTGCGACAGGTGTGTCGGTTCCAGTGCCAGCGCATTGCTGAGATCCTGTTGTGCCTGCACTAATGTCTGAGTGGGGAGGGCGAACATCAGATCCAGATTGATCTGTTCAAAGCCCGCATCGTGGGCATGCTCGACGGCAAGGTACGCTTCACGGGCGCTATGTACGCGGCCGATACGTTGCAGCAGCTCATCATTCAAACTCTGAACGCCGATTGAGAGCCGGTTAATGCCGGCACTGCGGAACTCTGCAAACTTTGCCTGCTCAATCGCGCCGGGGTTGGCTTCCATGGTGATCTCAATGGTCGGTGCCAGCGGCAGGCGCGCGCGAATTTCCGAGAGCAGGCGGTCGATTCCCTCGGCTGAAAAGAGCGAGGGGGTACCGCCGCCGATGAAAATAGTATCCACCGTGCGCCCCCACACACTTGGCAGAGACTGCTCAAGGTCTTGGATCAATGCGTTGATGTAATCACGCTCAGGGATCGTTTTCTTCGGCTCATGCGAGTTGAAATCACAGTAGGGGCATTTGCGCACACACCAAGGGATGTGCACGTAGAGAGCAAGCGGGGGAAGGGCGCTGAAGTTAAAAATGGTGCGGCTACCTTGAGTCGAGTGTTAACCCTTTCCCGCAGTGGTGCAGGAAGAGGCGTAGGCGTGGTGTGAGATGGCGATCAGTTACTGCACGCTGGTGACCACCAGCTCGCCGTTGTCACCATCACGGTAACGCACGACCACTTGGCCGGAGAGACTATTGAGTGCCAAGAGCTGTTTATTGTCGACGGAAAAGGTGATTGGCTGTTGGGTTTCAGCATCGAGAATAGTGAGGGTTTGTGCTGCTCGGTTAATCTCCGTGATGTTGCCGACATGCGTATTTGGCCCCATCGCACTGCACGCTAACGTGACGCTGCTGGCGAGTAGTGTGGCGAGTGCAAAGCAGAGTGTTGCGAGTTTTCTGGTGGCCATAATCTCTCTCCCTATATTGAATTTTGAATGACTTAAATTTTGAGTGATCGCTCTATCATGGTGTGATTTACGCTGAAATAAAACCCCTGAACTGTAGGCTTATATGGTGCCGCTTTGAGCGGGGTGCAGTGCGGTCAGCAGTTTTTTAAGGGCTTGGCTGCGATGGCTCAAGCGGTTTTTCACTTCGGGCGCCAGTTCTGCTGAGCTGCACTGCTGCGCTGGCAGGTAGAAAATAGGGTCATACCCAAAGCCGTGGTTGCCGCGAGGCTCGGATAAAATGAGCCCTTCCCAGTGGCCTTGGCAGATGATCGGCGTGGGGTCTGCCGCATGCCTCATATAGACAATGACACATTGAAAACGCGCTGTGCGTGCTGCCTCCGGCACCTCGCTCATCTCCCTCAGCAGCTTGTCGAGGTTCTGCTGGTCATTGGCATCCGCCCCGGCAAAGCGTGATGAGTAGATGCCGGGCGCACCGTTGAGCGCATCGACCTCCAGCCCAGAGTCGTCGGCAATGGCAGGTAGGCCGGTGTGGTGCGCGGCGTGGCGCGCTTTGATGATCGCATTTTCGACAAAAGTCAGGCCGCTCTCTTCCGCTTCAGTAAAATTGAAATCGGATTGTGGTCGAACTTCTAAATGGAGTTGGCTCAGCAGCGCGCCGATTTCACGCACTTTACCCGGGTTGCCGCTAGCCAGTACCACTTGCTTAGCCACCGAGTGCGGCTCGCTGTTTGGTGATCAGCTCGTTGATCCCTTTTTTGGCCAGCGCCAGCATCGCGCTGAGTTCATCTTCGCGAAAGGCGTGCCCTTCAGCAGTGCCTTGTACCTCAATGAAGGCACCCCCCTCATTCATCACCACATTCATATCAGTCTCGGCATTGGAATCTTCCGGGTAGTCGAGGTCTAAAACTGGGGTGCCTTGGTAGATGCCGACCGAGACCGAAGCGAGCTGCCCATGCAGCGGGTTCTTTTTGATCAGCTTCTTCTCCAGCATATGGTTGATCGCGTCGACCAGCGCAACATAGCCACCGGTGATCGAGGCGGTGCGGGTGCCGCCGTCGGCTTGGATCACATCGCAATCGATGGTGATGCTGTTTTCGCCCAGCGCATCAAGGTCAATCACGGCGCGCAGCGAACGGCCGATCAGGCGTTGAATCTCCAGTGTTCGCCCCCCCTGTTTGCCGCGTGAGGCTTCCCGCCCCATGCGTGAGCCGGTTGAGCGGGGCAGCATGCCGTATTCAGCCGTTACCCACCCCTGCCCTTTACCGCGCAGGAAGCCGGGCACGCGGTTTTCGACAGATGCAGTACAGAGCACTTTGGTGTTACCAAACTCAACCAGCACTGAACCTTCGGCATGCATGGTGTAGTTGCGGGTGATGTTGATGGTTCTGAGTTCGTCAGGGGCTCGACCGCTCGGGCGCATAAAGGTTGATCCTTTTGGTGGTTTTTAAATTTGGCGCATATTATACCCCGGATCGCACAGCGAAAGGGGTTTGCCTGTTGCTGCATCGCATGATGTTCTATGATGTGCGTTGACCTAAACAGCATAAATGGGATAGCGATGATACGAAGCATGACGGCCTTTAGCCGCCAAAGCCACGAGGCCGAGTGGGGCGTGTTGAGCTGGGAGCTGCGCTCGGTAAACCACCGCTATCTGGAAATTTCGCTGCGGATGCCCGAAGCGCTGCGCATGCTGGAGATCGGGGCGCGGGAGCGGATCACCCAGCAGCTTAAGCGAGGCAAGGTGGATGGTTTTCTCCGTTTTCAGCCGCTGGAGACGAGTGCGGTAGGGATGCAGCTAAACCGTGAGGTGGTCGATGCACTATTGCTAGCGCATGATGAGGTAGAGACGTTGCTGGAAAACCCGGGGCGCACCGCTGCGTTCGATATCTTACGCTGGCCCGGCGTATTGCAAAGTGCTGAAACCGACTTAAGCGCGCTCAAAAAAGAGACGCTGGCGTTGCTTGCGCTTGCGCTGGATGATCTGGTCGAAACACGCGCGCGAGAAGGGATGGGCATGAAGGCACTCATCGAGCAGCGATGTGATGCAATGGCGGTTGAAGTGGCTAAGGTGCGCGCTGTGATGCCCGATATTCTTAAAACTCAGCAGAATAAACTGACTGCGCGGGTGGCTGAACTACAGGTTGAGCTAGCGCCAGAGCGGCTCGCGCAAGAGATCGCGATGATGATGCAGAAGAGTGACGTTGCCGAAGAGCTGGATCGTATCGAGGTTCATCTCGAAGAGGTGCGGCGGGTATTGGGGCAGCATGAGCCGGTGGGACGGCGCCTCGACTTTTTAATGCAGGAGCTAAATCGTGAAGCGAATACGTTGGGTTCGAAATCGATCTCGACTGAAAGCACATCGGTCGCTGTTGAAATGAAGGTGCTGATTGAGCAGATGCGAGAACAGGTGCAAAATATAGAATAGCCATGCTTGTTGTGGCGTCAAATATTTAAGGAGTGACTGTGTCAGGAATGCTTTATATCGTGGCCGCGCCATCCGGTGGGGGGAAAACCAGCCTTGTGAGCGCGTTGCTGAAATCCGATAGTAAAATCAGACTGTCGGTCTCATACACCACGCGCCCGCCACGCCCGGGTGAAGTGGATGGTGTGAACTACCATTTTGTCGACGAGGCACGCTTTCATCAGATGGTGGGTGAGGGTGCCTTTCTCGAGCATGC
>JALSHQ010000088.1 GCA_026982145.1 Gammaproteobacteria bacterium
GCAAAGCTGAGTAGTCGGCATGAAGCGATAATTAAACCGTATTACCCATGGAGCTTGGCTATTCCGATGAATGACCATTTTATTGAAACCACGGCGACGGTTGAACCGATTAGGGCTAAGCTGACGGGTGTCAGTGAACTTGAAATTGGCAGTACATTTATTATTGGCGGTAACTGAGTTATGGCAAAAAAAAATAGAAATACGTTGAAAAGGTTTTTTCGGGAAGGGGCGCTGCCAAATGAAGAGCAGTTTGGAGACCTGATTGATTCCTCGCTTAACACAGTGGATGAAGGCTTTGATAAAAGTGCTGAAAACGGATTTGAAATTTCTACAAAGGGTGACTATGAACGGCTAATAAGCTTTTTCCGTAATCACGCATCTCAACACCCTGCTTGGTCGATTAATTATGAAAAAGATCAGGATAAGCTGGTTTTTAATAAGGTTGTTGAAGATAACAGTGAAAAGCCAGTCGTGACCTTAACGCCAGAGGGGCGTGTTGGAATCGATAATGAAAACCCGGCATGGACGCTCGATGTCGGTGGTTTTGTCAGTGCTTATGGACGCATCGGAACAAATAGCGATGAACGGCATAAAACAATTCCTGCCGATGGTGAATGGCACGATATTACCGATATCATGAGCGGGTGTCATGGTATCGAGGTGATGGCCGGTGTGGGTAGCCCGCGCACAGGGAAGTACGCTTTGATGAATGCGAGCGCACTCAATACCTATAATCCAGGTGGGTGGTTTTTTAATTTCCTGAATTTGAAAAAAAGAATACGTTACCAGCAAGCCTATTATCTCTCTTTCACCAATAAGCTAAAACTTCGTTGGCATGGGAAAGGAAGGCAATACACCCTGCAAATGCGCACCAATTGCCACTACGGTGAAGGTGTGCAGGTTCGGTATTATCTGACACGCTTATGGTTTGATGAGGATATGTGTGAGTCTTGGTTAAATGCAGCGGGAGCACCTGTGGCACAAAATAAACAAGGCGGTAGTAAACAGTAATATGCAAATTTATATTATGCCAATACCTCGAACTTCAGTGGCTTTGTTGTGAGCTCAACGATGCATGAGCCAACAACCATTTCACGGGCATCAGTTAAGGGGGGTAAAGATGCCTTTGCAGCGCTAAAGGCGCAAGGGGTCAAGCTGGCACAACAGATTTCGGGTGAGAAATGGAGTGACTATAACGCCCATGACCCTGGAGTGACAATATTAGAGCAGCTCTGTTATGCCCTGAGTGAATTGACCTTTCATTCTGACTTTGATGTGGCTGATCTTCTCCAAAATGATGATGGTTATCTTGACTATCGGGCACAATCACTACATCGCCCTGAAGAGGTGTTTTCATCGCGTGCAACGACGGTTACTGATTTACGTAAGGTATTACTTAACGAAGTTAAAGAGATCGACAATGTGTGGCTATCTATGTCGGCTCACCCCAGTATATTAAATGAAAAGAATACTACTGGAATCTATCATGCGGCGGTCAGGCGTGACCATGATTGTGACATTGATGATAAAACCCTGATAACACGGGTGATGGCGGCCTTTCA
The DNA here is from genome assembly GCA_026982145.1 of Gammaproteobacteria bacterium. Taxonomy (GTDB): domain Bacteria; phylum Pseudomonadota; class Gammaproteobacteria; order SZUA-140; family SZUA-140; genus SZUA-76. The sequence continues at coordinate 1,563 of JALSHQ010000088.1, forward strand.
TCGCAATCGTAACTTATGCGAAGACCTTGGCAGTGTGGTCGTCCTGAAAGATAAGGGATGTGCTTTATATGCAGAGGTTGAGGTAGATGGGAATCGGCATGCAGATGAGCTTCTAGCAGAGATCTACTTCAAGTGCGGTGATTATATTTCTGGTAACACCCCGCTAAGCTCATATTCTTCGGCACTTGATGAGGCAGGTTCACTAGAGGCTCTATTTGATGGGCCATTAACGCATCACGGCGTGTTTGGTTTAGTAGAAGATGAAAGTGATGAAATAATTGTACCCGTGATCCTCTCTATTATTAATGCAATAGAGGGGGTTGATAATGTTAAGAACCTTCATCTAGAGGTGGGCGGGGAAAAGATTTATGAGGCACTACCTCGCCTCGGTGAGGGCCATGTGATTACGCTTGATTACCCCGAGAATGCTGCGGATATGGTCGTCAAGTTATACTGTAACGGTAATCTACTCCCGTTTAAATTTGATGCTGTAAGAAAGCGAAATCAGGAGATGAATTTTCGCCGTGATTCGATGCGAAAAGTAGAGCAGGACTTTAGCTCGCTTTATTCGCTGCCGGAAGGAGGCTTTCATGGCGTCGAAAACTATGCCTCAATCCAGCAACAGTTTCCTGTTATCTATGGTGTTAATCAATATGGGAAAAGTAGTGAGTCAGTTGAAGAGGTTGCTAGAACTCAGCAGTTAAAAGCTTACCTGCTACTCTTTGACCAAGTGATGGCGAACTTCCGTGCAACCACTGGGCAGCTTAATAAGCTTTACTCAACCGATAATAAATCCCATCAGTCCTATGAATATGAGTTGATTGATGCAGAAACAGTTGCCGGTATCGAATTGATATATCCAGAGAACCCCGCGCAGGTGATCTCTAAAATTCTAGCGAGATATGATCGCTACTTTGATCGCAAAGGAAGGGTTCTGGACTATTTATTAGCGCTATATGGGCAGGAATTTACCCAGAGCGCTTTGCGCCATTTCAATTATTACTACCATGGTATTGAGCTTGATGAGGTGATGATTGAAAACAAAATCACTGCGCTTGAAATGATTATCAAGTTTGATAGAGATCGTGGTGCGGGTTATAACGTACTAGCGCCCAGTTGGAACACAGATAATGTTTCTGGATTACAGCGTAAATTATCAGTGTTGCTAGGGTTCAAGCATATAGAAACACGCTCACTGACTTTGCCCTTTTCAAAGCTTGGATTGAAAGTAGTTTCACATGACACTTATCGAGCAATGAAACACGGTAGTCATGAGCTTAAAGTGGTCAGTTTAAGTGATATTCAGGAGCATCTCATCGACGAATTTCACCCTGTAGTGTATCAATGCTTGGATGAGGCATTGTCAACGGTGGCGATTACTGAAAACCTTGAAGATTTTATCCCCCTGAAAAATAATATGATCAGTGACGCCCTGTTGCAAGGGGGTGTTTCAGTCGAGCACTTTAAAGTTGGTTGCCTTTCTACAGAAGGTGGTGATTATCAGGTGGTGTTTAAATTAGATGATGAACGTGATTGGTGGTATGTGGGAAGAGCCGAGAAACGTTCAGCTGCCGAGAAAAATGTCCAATATTTGAATCGCTTTATTATAGAGTTGAATATTGAAAGTGAAGGGATTCATTTGCTGGAACACCTGTTATTAAGGCCTCAACAAACCATGTACTTTAATGGTATCTCTGATGTTGAACAGCGTGAATTTTACAGCTCAAGAATTTCAGTGATTTTTCCGAGCTGGACAGCTCGTTGTAATGATCCTCGCTTCCGGGCTTTGGCGGAGGAGAGCGTGAAAATCAACTGCCCTGCCCATCTCCTTGCCGATGTTTATTGGCTTGATTTTGATGCCATGTATCGCTTTGAAACACTTTATAAATGCTGGCTCGATGCGCGTGATGCATGTGATTTTATTGGTGTGAAAACGCGTGGACTGCCCGCTGAAGATGTTGATAATGCGGCCAAGGCACTATTTCTATTTTTTAACGAACAGCAGTGTGGTGGTGATGAGTAGCCGGCATGCCATTGAGAAGCTCTGTTTTGATGTCTCTTTCTCTACAGAGGTCGATGCGCTGGCGCAGCAAGAGTCACTGAGCGGGTTGGTGAAGGGGGCGTTACTGGATGAGATTAATAGCGTTTTTAGTGAGTTTTCTACTAAGGATCAAGCCGTCATTCGGATTGATCAGCTCCAAGTAGATCTTGGTGTGGTGCCACTCCATAGCTATCAATGTGAGATAAGAAATCGATTAAGCGCGTGCTTGAAAGAGCAGCTAAAAGAACGATTGTATCGGGTGGAGCATGAGAGGCGCTTAAATAGTCATGATGAGGTCATTGTGATAGGGCATGATGCACGCGACGCAGATGCGCTTTTCCACTACCTCAAATTTGGCTATCTGCCGTGGAGCTATCAAAGCAGAAGTGTTGTTGAAATAAGACAGCTCTTTGCAACAGTGGTCAGTTCAACGCTTAATGAGCTTGCTAGAAAATTGATTTTAATCTCTAACCAAAAGAGCGCGGTCGAGCGGTTGATGGGCATTATTCCACCTCAAGGAATTATAAAATTGAGGCAGTGGTTATTGAGTCGTCAGTCAAAAGAGTTTAATGGCTTAATTGAACTGCTTAATGGGAATAAAGGTAGTGCAGGGCACGGCACGCTAGTGTCGTTACTATCAGCGTTAGAACAGAGTAATTCAGATATGCTGCAGCGCACATGGCGCTCATTGCTACTAGAAGCCCCTGCTGATATCCAAGCTATATTAATTAATCTATCACTTGATTCAGGCTGTAGAGATGGATTTATTAGCCACTCTAATGCAGCAATGCGCTATGAGTGGCTAGCGATGGCCGGTTTTCAGTTTTCTAATCAGCTCGAAAAAACCCAGATGGTTTTTATGGGGGCTGCAAAGAAATGCGGTATGAGCTATCAGCAGGCAGATAGATATTTTTGGAATCATATCTTACAACGCTTAGGCAGTGGTAGTGGTAGCTCATTCGAGAGCACTCAATATTTATTGCCATTATTAAATGGTATTGGCTATTGGAATGGTGAGAGGCGTTGTAATGACCCGGTGATTCAAGCATTAGAGCAAGCAAGAAGAGTTGAAGATGTTGGAGGAATTAGTGCTGAAAGACTATCGAATATTTTTGAGAGTGTAGATAGTAACGGCTTAAAAGAAGTAGCATTTCAATGGGATTTTATTCTTGAAGCGCACTCACTCCTGCTCATAAACTTGCTGAATGTTCATGGCAGCAAGCAAATGATTAGGCGCGGGC
>JALSHQ010000089.1 GCA_026982145.1 Gammaproteobacteria bacterium
AGGAAATTAAACCCATTAAAACGGGGTTGCGGCGGTATTCTATTGGAAACCCTAATGATTTGCCAGATAAAATCACCCCTCCCCCATCAGTTTCAATCTAACTAATTGTTTTTATTTGACTCTCTACAATACCAAGGCACACATCAAGCCATATACATCCCACCATTGACGTTAATGGTCTCGCCGGTGATGTAGCTCCCTGCTGGTGATGTCAAATATTCAACCGCACCGGCAATCTCTTCTGGCCGTCCGAGTCGATTCAATGGGATCGACTGCAGCAGCGCCGCTTTCTGTTTTTCTGGCAGTTCATGGGTCATATCGGTTTCGATAAAACCGGGGGCAATGCTGTTCACGGTGATGCCGCGTGAAGCAACTTCGCGTGCCAATGCTTTAGTAAATCCAACCATGCCTGCTTTAGCCGCCGCGTAGTTACACTGCCCAGGGTTACCGGTGAGGGCGACGACAGAGGCGATATTAATAATTTTACCCCTGCGCGCTTTCATCATGGCGCGCAGGCACCCTTTGCTAAGACGATAAATTGAACTCAAGTTAGTGCTAATCACATCTTCCCATTCATCCTCTTTCATTCGCATCAAGAGGTTGTCGCGGGTGATACCAGCATTATTGACTAGAATGGTAGGCGCCCCGAATTTTTCGGTCACACACTTTAGTAGCGTATCGATGGAGGCTTGATCAGTGACGTTCAGCACCTCCCCTCCCCCTTTAACACCGTTTTCATCCAAGTACTTAGCGATGTTTTGTGCGCCGCTTTCTGAAGTTGCAGTGCCAATCACTGTCGCCCCCTTTTTACCCAAGGAGAGCGCAATTGCACGCCCAATCCCACGTGAGGCACCGCTGATTAAAACAATTTCATTTTCCATTTATTAGCCTTCCGCTGTCACTGTTGCGATTGCCTTTTCAAGGCTTGCCGGGTCAAAAACCGGCAGTGCTGTCATGCTGCGATCAATCCGCCGGTTAAGCCCTGCAAGCACTTTTCCGGGGCCACACTCCACCAATATGTCGATGTTGCTCGCTTTGATCTGCTGCACGCTCTCTACCCAACGCACTGGATTATACAGCTGTCTTAGCAGCGCGTCTCGTATGGCGTCAGCATCCTGATGGCGGGCAACATCTGCATTGTGAATGACGGGAATCACCGGTGAGGTGATTTCAACGGATGCGAGGCGTGGCGCCATCTGTTCGGCCGCCGGTCGCATCAGTTCACAGTGCGAGGGGACACTCACCGGCAATATCAGTGCTCGCTTAGCACCTGCTGCCTTGGCGATCTCACAGAGGCGTCCAACGGCAGCAGCATTTCCTGCCACCACCACTTGCCCGGGAGAGTTGAAATTAACGGCAGAGACCACCTCTCCTTCAGCCGCTGCTTCACAATGTTTGATCACTGCGGCATCATCCAGCCCCAGAATCGCAGCCATCGCGCCCTCCCCGGCCGGCACGGCCTGCTGCATGAAGCGTCCACGCTGTTCAACAAGGGCGATAGCCGCAGCAAACGGCATGGCGCCTGCACAGACCAGCGCGCTGTATTCACCGAGGCTATGGCCAGCCATGACAGCGGGGACAATCGCTGAGCTGTTTTGCCAGACACGGTACATCGCCACCCCAGCGGCCAACATCGCGGGCTGGGTTTTGTCGGTTTGATTCAGATCACCCGCCGGGTCGCTCTGAACCAGTTGCCACAGGTCATACCCGAGCACTTCTGAAGCTTCAGAAAACGTCTGTTCGACGACGGTATCCGCAGCCGCCATCTCAGCCAACATGCCGACAGACTGCGAGCCTTGGCCAGGAAAGACAAAAGCAATTTTTTTACTCATGTGTTGAAAACCTTGAATGTCAGATTTTAAGATATAGATTCTATTTAGTACTTAAGGAGCGCTGAGCCCCAAGTAAAACCGCCACCAAAAGCCTCTAATAGCAGTGTTTCACCACGTTTAACGCGGCCGTCACGCACCGCCACATCAAGCGCGAGTGGAATAGAAGCTGCCGAGGTGTTGCCGTGATGGTCTACGGTGACGACCACTTGATCCATCGACATGCCCAGCTTTTTAGCCGTGGCGGTGATGATGCGAATATTGGCTTGATGTGGAATCAACCAATCGATATCGCTTTTTTCCATATTGTTGGCAGCAAGGGTCTCATCAACAATTCGCCCCAGCGTTTTAACGGCAACCTTAAAGACTTCATTGCCCTGCATTTTGATGTAAGCCTCGCCAGCTTTCATTTTTTCAAAACCTTGCGATATGCCTTCCGGTACGGTGAGCAGGTCTCTGTAGCCTCCATCTGCGTGGAGATGGGTCGACAATATTCCCGGCTCATCGCTCGCTTCCAATACCACCGCACCCGCGCCATCACCAAACAGTACGCAGGTGCTGCGATCTGTCCAATCAATAATGCGAGATGTGGTTTCTGCGCCGACGACTAAGGCGCGTTTTGCGCTGCCGGTGCGGATAAATTTTTCAGCAATGCTAAGCGCATAGACAAAACCGGTGCAGACAGCTTGAACATCAAAGGCCGCGCAGCCGTGAAGGTCAAGCCGCGCTTGTAAAAGGCAGGCCGTGCTAGGGAATATACGATCAGGTGTCGTGGTGGCGACTATAATCAGGTCAATATCTTGTGGTGTTAAACCTGCGGCTTCAATGGCTCGCCGTGACGCTTTCTCGGCAAGGTCACAGGTTGTTTCACCTTCGACTGCAATGTGGCGTTGCCGAATGCCGGTGCGTTCTCTGATCCACTCATCCGAGGTTTCAACCATCTTCTCGATGTCGGCATTGGTCACCACATTTTCAGGAAGGTATCCGCCAGTCCCTGCGATACGTGAGTTCATCAGCTTGCACGCCTTTTGGTGAGTAGTGATTCGAGTTGATGACTGATCAGATGTGGCACATCTTTTTTCACCTCAGTAATCGCTTCACGTATTGCAGTCTCAAACGAAAGCTCATCGGCACCGCCGTGGCTCTTAACCACGATGTGATTGAGCCCAACAAAGCTGGCGCCGTTATAGTTGCGCGGGTCATATTTTGCACGAAACGCATTCAACACCGGCTTAGCGCAAAGTGCAGCAAGCTTTGTTAAGGGGGTGCGTAAAAACTCCTCTTTTAAAGAACTGCTCAACATTTTGGCCACCCCTTCGCAGGTCTTTAGCGCAACATTACCGACAAAACCGTCGCAGACTACGACATCGACAGTGCCTTTGAAGATATCATCCCCTTCAACAAACCCGACGTAATTAATATCGCTATCGATCAGGAGCTGTGCGGCCTCTTTAACCCGCTCATTGCCTTTCATCTCTTCCGAGCCGATATTGAGCAACCCAACGGTGGGGCGTTCAATGTTTTCAACTGCACTGGTGAGAACGGAACCCATTACCGCAAACTGAAACAGATGTTCTGCGGTTGAATCCACATTAGCACCGAGGTCGAGCATATGAGTCTGCCCTTTGATCGCGGGTAGCGTAGAGATGATCGCAGGGCGGTCCACCCCCGGCAGCGTCTTCAGCACAAAGCGAGCCGTGGCCATCAGCGCGCCAGTGTTGCCCGCACTCACGCAGGCAGAGGCCGCCCCGTCTTTGACGAGATTGATCGCTACGCGCATTGATGAATCTTTTTTCCCGCGCAGTGCCAGCGCAGGAGATTCATCCATCTCCACCTGCTGTGAAGCGTGTTGGATGGTCAGGCGCTCGCTAACATCACTGCCCTGCTGCTGCAGTGCTGCTATGAGTTGAGCCTGGTCACCCACCAGAATCAGTTTAAGATCGTGCTGCTTCCTTAATGCATTGAGTGCGGCGGGAACGGTCACGACCGGGCCGTGATCGCCACCCATCGCATCCAGCGCAATGGTTAACGCCAAGGTCTATTCGCCTTTGGTCTCGACGACTTTGTTCCCTTTGTAGTAACCATCAGCAGTGATGTGATGGCGTAGGTGGGTTTCACCTGAGTTTGAGTCTACAGACAGTGTTTTACCTGTCAGTGCATCGTGTGAACGACGCATGCCACGTCTTGAAGTTGATTTTTTACTCTTTTGTACTGCCATGCTAATACTCCTTAAAAAACTAAAATCACTTGCGTGATACTTGCCACAGACGTTTTAAGTGCTGTGTGACGCAACACTAAATACCGTTCACATTGCCTGTTTTACTGACTATCAGGCTCTGTTTTCTTCAATCCAGCCAACGCCTTAAACGGGTTGGGTCTATTTTCAGCATCAGGCAACGGAATATGCGCCTCGGCCTCATGCTTAAGCACCGCCACTTCACATTCATCTTCTAGATGAAATGCAACGATTGGCAATGCCAAAATCAATTCATCTTCTACCAGTTCACGCAATATCACTGCTGGTGTGTCGAGCAGGTAAGGTTCATACTCGCTGGGCAACTGTTTGCCCACCGCTTCTGAATCGACAAAAGCGAGCGAAACTTCACTCTCCAACACCGTTTCAACCGCCTTCATGCAGCGTTGACACTCTAATGCCACGCTGGTTTTCAAGTGCCCACGCAGCACCTTGGCCGCTTGTGGGTCTATATCAAACGCTAAGTCTACTTCGACCTCTCCGTTTTGATGGCACAATGAAGCTGCTAAGCGGTTCATACCCGCCAGTGGAATGGTACCTTGAAGGTGTTCACCACGGTCACAGAAACTGAGCGGTTTTATATATTCTTGTAAACGAGTCGACATAAACCCGCAATTTTAGGGTGAGATGCGCTAACTGTCAAAAACTATTAACAAAATCAGGTAAGCTACTCTCTGTGATGACGTGTATTGTTGAGCACTGTTCAGTTGAAGGTGCCACTCAATATATCATTACCTAACTCCACAGGTACCCTCTGTA
>JALSHQ010000090.1 GCA_026982145.1 Gammaproteobacteria bacterium
GAAACGGTCGCCGGCATGCCCGCAATGTGTGATTACAAAATCATGGCGGATAACGATTCAATGTATAATACGCCACCGACTTATGGTTGGTATTTGGCTGGGCTGGTCTTTTCATGGCTGAAAAAGAATGGAGGGTTGAGTGCGATGGCTGAGATCAATCAGCGCAAAGCCGAGAAGCTCTACGGCGCGATTGACACGTCCGGTTTTTACGCCAACCCAATAGACCCAGCCTGTCGCTCGCGGATGAACATCCCGTTTACACTGGCCGATGCAGCGCTTGATGCTGCTTTTCTTAGCGGCGCAAAAGAGGCCGGATTGGAGGCGCTCAAGGGGCATCGTTCGGTAGGCGGTATGCGCGCCAGTATTTACAATGCGATGCCGGAAGCGGGTGTTGATGCGTTGATCAGCTTTATGGCTGATTTCGAAAAACGTCACGGATAGATGACTGCCATGTATAGCGTTCAGACACTTAATAACATCTCTGACCTCGGCTTGAAACGGCTGCCCATTGGGCAGTACACGGTGGATGATGAGGTCAATGCGCCCGATGCCATTCTGGTGCGCTCTGCCAATATGCATGAGATGGCGCTGCCCTCATCAGTGAAAGCGATCGGCCGAGCGGGTGCCGGTGTGAATAACATCCCCGTGACCGCAATGACGGAACGTGGCGTGGTGGTATTTAACGCACCCGGGGCGAACGCTAATGCGGTTAAAGAGCTGGTGCTGGCGGGGATGTTGCTGGCGAGCCGAAATATCTGTCAGGCGTGGGACTACGCACGTAATCTTGACGGGGATGATGCCGCCATTCACAAGCAGGTTGAAGCGGGCAAGAAAAATTATGTCGGTTTTGAACTGCCGGGGCGCACACTCGGCGTAGTGGGATTAGGTGCCATTGGTGTGCAGGTGACCAATGCAGCGCTGAAGCTTGGGATGAATGTGGTGGGCTACGACCCCAGCATCACAGTGCGTAGCGCGTGGCGGCTCTCCGCCGAAGCGACACAGGCACACAGCATCGAAGAGCTGTTGTCACAGGTCGATTATGTCTCGTTTCATGTGCCACTGGTTGAAGCGACAACCCACATGATCAATGCCGAACGCATTAAATTGATGAAAGATGGCGCTATTGTGTTGAACTTTGCGCGCGATGGCATTGTGGATGACGCTGCAGTATGTGATGCGATTGAAGCAGGAAAACTCTACGCTTATGTATGTGACTACGCCAGCAACACCCTGAAGCGCCATGAGCGGGTGATCACCCTGCCGCACATCGGCGCCTCAACCGGCGAAGCCGAGGATAACTGCGCGGTGATGGTGGCGGATCAAATTCGTGACTACTTGGGAAATGGCAATATTGTCAACTCCGTCAACTTTCCAGAGGCGGTGATGCCGCGCACTAATGGCGGGGCACGCATCGCCATCGTCAACTCAAATGTGCCCAACATGGTGGGGCAAATCTCAACCGCAATGGCGGATGCTAACCTGAACATCATCGATCTATTAAACAAATCGCGAGGTGAAATCGCTTATACGCTGGCGGATGTTGAAGGTGAAATTCCCGTAGATGTGGTTGATAAGATAAAAGCGATTGATGGTGTCGTGTGCGTCCGAACACTATAGATTCTTTGCTGTGGATTGATTGAAAATGGAAGATACGAATGGTCTGCAGGCTGTGCGCGCGCGCATTGATGCGATCGATGAAAAAATACAATCACTGATTACTGAGCGTGCCAAATGCGCACAGGAAGTAGCACGCCAAAAGGGTGGCGATGCAGATGCGGTTTATTATCGCCCTGAGCGTGAAGCGCAAGTGTTACGCACCGTGATGGCGCGTAATGAAGGGCCGTTGGATGATGAGACGATGGCGCATCATTTTCGGGAGATTATGTCGTCGTGTTTAGCGTTGCAGTACCCGATGAGAATTGCATTCTTAGGTCCCGCAGGCACGTTCACTCAGGCCGCGGCCAATAAACACTTTGGCAGTGCGGTGACCACGGTGCCACTGGCCGCGATTGATGAAGTTTTTCGTGAGGTTGAATCAGGCAACGCTCACTACGGCGTGGTGCCGGTGGAGAACTCTACAGAAGGAGTCGTTAACCATACGCTTGATATGTTTATGAACTCACCCCTGAAAATTTATGGTGAGGTGGCGCTGCGCATTCATCATCATTTGATGAGCACTACGGATGACCTGAAATCGATTAAAAAGCTTTATGTACACCACCAAGCGCATGCGCAATGTCGCAGCTGGCTCGATGCAAATTTACCCGCTGTCGCCTATGCCGTGGTGAGTAGCAATGCCGAGGCCGCGAAGCGCGCTGCTGAAGAGCGTGGCGCGGCGGCCATCGCGGGTGAAATGGCCGCCGAGATTTATGATTTGAAGATCGTGGCGAGCAACATTGAAGATGAGCCGGACAATACGACGCGCTTTTTGGTGATCGGTCATCATCTCGCGCAGCCCAGTGGTCAGGACAAAACATCGCTGCTGGTTTCAACGGCCAACTGTCCCGGCGCACTGCACAATTTATTAAAAGTATTTGCCGATCATGACATTTCAATGTCGCGAATTGAGTCACGACCCTCACGGCGAGGCATGTGGGACTACGTTTTTTTTATCGACATAGAAGGGCACGTGCAGGAGCCCGCGATAGAAAAATCGTTACAGATACTGAAAAAAGAGGCTTATATGGTTAAAGTGCTTGGCTCGTACCCCAGCGCTGTGCTTTAAGCATATGGACGATTATTGGAAATTTAAGATTATTTTAGGATTAGGAAAAGCAACATGATTATCATCATGAGTAACAAAGCTGCGGACGAACAAGTCAGTGCAGTAGAAGAAAAACTAGCCCAGATGGGGCTGAGTTCTAACGTCTCACGCGGTGTGCAGCGCATTGTGATCGGTGCGATTGGCGACGAGCAGGCGGTGGATCAAGAGGCACTCGAGGCACTGCACGGCGTTGAAAAAGTCGTGCGGGTGATGAAGCCCTATAAAATAGTGGCGCGTGAGTCGCATGAAAAGAACACCATTGTTGATGTTGCTGGCATACCGTTTGGTGGCAACACGGTGCAGGTGATTGCAGGGCCTTGCTCGGTAGAGACGCCAGCACAGATGGCCGCTTCTGCTGAAGGGGTAGCTGCTGGGGGGTGTCGCTTGATGCGCGGCGGTGCATTTAAGCCGCGCACCAGCCCATATTCATTTCAGGGTGTGGGGGTGGATGGCTTGACGATGTTCCGTGAGGCGGCGAGCCAGCACAACCTACCCATCGTTACCGAGTTGATGGATGTGCGCATGCTCGACACTTTTCTTGAGCACAATGTCGATGTGATCCAGATCGGTACCCGTAACATGCAAAATTTTGACCTGCTTAAAGAAGTTGGGCGAACACAGGTGCCGGTGATTTTGAAACGCGGCATGAGCGCCACCATCTCTGAGTGGCTGATGTCTGCGGAGTATATTGCAGCGGGTGGCAACCATAATATTATATTTTGTGAACGTGGTGTTCGCACGTTCGAAACTGCTTACCGCAACATGTTGGATGTCACCGCTATCCCAGTATTGAAACGCGAGACCCACCTGCCGGTGATCGTTGACCCAAGTCACGCCGGTGGTAAGGCGTGGATGGTGCCAGAACTTTCACGTGCTGCTGTGGCTGCGGGTGCCGATGGGCTGTTGGTTGAGATGCACCCCTGCCCACAAGATGCATGGTGCGACGCGGATCAAGCCTTGAGTCCAACTGAACTGAGTGCGCTGATGGTCGAGATAGGTGGCATCGCACGCGTCATTGGGCGCGATATTTAACTCGGGCGTGCCATTTTGAACCCATCAAACACTCTCTTCTCCAGTAAGCGTTTAACGATTATCGGCGTGGGTTTGATTGGGGGCTCGCTGGCACGTGCCCTGCGCCGGGGGGGGCAGTGCGATGAGATTGTCGGTTGTGGTCGCGATGAGGCGCACCTGCAAAAAGCGCTTACGCTTGGGGTGATTGACCGCTACGAGACCGATATTGCGGCGGCGGTGGCCGGTGCGGATGTGGTCGTGCTGGCGATACCGTTGCGTGCCATGGTTTCCGTATTGCAGCAGATGCTTATGGGGCTTGCCCCCAACGCTGTGGTGACCGATGTGGGAAGCGCCAAAGGGTGCGTGGTGGAAGAGGCACGCGCAATACTGGGCGGCCGGCTGTGCGACTTTGTGCCGGGGCACCCCATTGCAGGCACTGAAAAGAGCGGCGTCGAAGCGTCATTTGCGGAGCTGTTTGATCAGCGCAGTGTGATCCTGACCCCACTCGAAGAGACCGCCCCTGAGCAGTCTGCTCGGGTGCGCGCGATGTGGGAAACAGCGGGTGCCAGCGTCACTGAAATGACGGTGCTGCATCATGATGAAGTGCTGGCTGCAACCAGCCATCTCCCGCATCTGCTTGCTTTCTCACTCGTCAATACACTTGCCAGCCTAGATGAAAGTAAAGATATCTTTGCTTATGCGGCAGGTGGTTTTCGTGACTTTACCCGCATCGCCTCCAGCGACCCGGTGATGTGGCGCGACATCTGCCTAGAAAATCGCAGTGCAATGCTAGAGGTGCTGCAACTCTTTAATCACGACCTCCAGCAGCTTGAAGAGGCTGTGCGCGATAATGATGGTGACGCCGTTGTTGAGGTCTTTTCCCGTGCCAAGCGGACGCGTGACCGTTTCTGCGGCTGAGCCATGCACAGCCGTTTTACTTCAAATATGACTGTTCGGAAACTTTAGCTATGTCAGGTTCAGATTTACTATTTAAGGTCTCACCCGGAGGCCTCCTTAAGGGTGACGTGCGTGTTGCGGGAGATAAATCGATCTCACACCGCGCCAT
>JALSHQ010000091.1 GCA_026982145.1 Gammaproteobacteria bacterium
CGCCGACCATCGTATTAAGCCCATCAGGCAGTGTCTCAATAAACTCCATCGCATGTGCGGCCTTTGCAGCACGAATAATTTCCGCTTCACTGCAATCTTTCAAGCTACCGTAGGCGATATTACAGGCGATGGTATCGTTAAAAAGGGTCACATCTTGCCCGACCAGTGCGATCTGCTCACGCAGGTTCTCGAGGTCGAGGCTATTAATGTCGTGCCCATCGATAGTAATTGCCCCTGAGGTTAACTCATAAAAACGCGGTAACAGACTGACCAGCGTTGTTTTTCCGCTGCCAGACTTGCCGACAAAAGCGATGCTCTGCCCCGCCTCTGCCGTGAATGAAACATCATTCAGCACGCGCCCTTTGCTCTGTTGATATTCAAAACTGACCGCTTTGTATTCAACAGCGCCCGCTATATTGTCAATTTTTTCATGGCCTCGGTTTTCCTCGGCAGGGGCATCGAGTAGATCGAAAAGACTTTTCGCGGCAGCAACACCGCGTTGCACAATCACATTCACGGTTGTGAGTCGTTTGATCGGGCTCAACAACATCATCATTGCCGCAAGGAAAGACATGAAAACACCCACCGTTACTGTTTCAAGCATGCTGTCTAGTGTTGCTAGGTAGATGATCCCGGCCAGCGCGAAAGCAGAAATGACCTGAATAATCTGTACACTCGCTACGCTGGTGGCAATGAGTTTCATTACCTGACGGCGGTTCCCTTCGTTGGCCTCTTCAAAATGAGCCGACTCATAAGCTTGCCCGCCAAAGGTTTTAATCACGCGGTGCCCTGAAATAGCCTCTTCAGAAACTTGTGTCACATCCCCCATTGAGGTCTGAATACGTTTGCTGATACGACGAAAACGTTTATTAACAAAACTAACCACCATAACAATAACAGGGCCTAATAATAGAAAGACTAGGGAAAGCTTCCAGTTAAGGTAAAACATCCAAGCAAGCAGGCCGATCACCGTCAGCACATCTCGAATAATAATGGTAATGGCACTCGTTGCGGCTTCGGCCACCTGTTCAACATCAAAGGTGAATTTTGATATCAGTTGCCCAGAGGAACTGGCATCGTAAAAGCTTGCCGGCAATTTAAGAATGTGGCTGAACATCTCTTTGCGCAGTTCTTTAATCACCCGCCGCCCAATCCAGGCCATTAAAAAGGTGGCGATAAAAGTGCCTAGCCCGCGCAGCAGTGCCAGACCGATAAAAAGTAGCGGCAATAGTTTGATCCACTCCGGGTCTTTATCAACAAAACCACCATCCAGCAGCGGCTTCATTAATGCAGCAAGCCCGGTCTCGGTCGCGGCGATCAGTATCATGCCAAATATCGCAACGCCAAAAACCCACTTGTACGGGATTACATAGACCAGCAGGCGACGGTATATCACCGCACCATCGGTGATCTCTTGGGGGGTATCTTTGTTAAGGCGGCTCAAAATTACTCTTTGGGTTGTTTAGTGGCGAGCGAGAGTTTAACAATGCCAAGCTGTTTGGCGGCATCCATTGCCGTCACAACCGCTTGAAATGGGGTGTTAGCATCGGCGCTAATAACAAGTGCGGCATCTTTGCGCCCATCGGATGCAAGCTGTATCGCCTTTTTCAGGGTGTTGATCTGTTCGTTCACAACTTTTTGCTGGTTGATATAAAACCGCCCTTTCATATCGATGGTTAAATCGATCGGTGCATCTTTTGCTTCAACCGGTTCTGCGCTGGCTTCAGGCAGATCAACGGTAATCTCGGCTTCTTTGGTAAAGGTGGTCGAGACCATAAAAAAAATCAGCAACAGAAAAACCACGTCAATCAGTGGTGTCAGATTAACATCAGGGTCTTGCTTGGTGAATTGACGCAGGTTCAAGATTCAGACTCGCAATTGTTGCCCACTACACCCGACTTTCTTTTTCACGCGCACCATGCAAGACCTCAACCATTTTGATCGATTCCGCTTCCATAATGCAGACGAGGCTCTCTACTTTGCCGCGGAAATGGCGGTAAAAAATAAGGCTTGGGATCGCGATCGAAAGCCCTGTGGCCGTCGTAATTAACGCTTCGGAGATCCCACCAGCCAATACTGCAGGGTCGCCCACGCCGGCCGTGGTAATGGCGGCGAAAACTTTAATCATGCCGATAACGGTGCCCAGCAGCCCCAGCAGTGGCGTGATTGAAGCGATGGTGCCAAGGGTGTTGAGGTAGCGCTCGAGTTCGTTGACCACTTGACGACCGGTCTCTTCGATACTCTCTTTCATTACCTCACGCTCGTGGCGCAGGTTCACTAGGCCAGCGGCCAGTATTTTCCCCAACGGTGAGGCCTCACGCAGGCGTGCGATTTCACCGACATTGAGCTTGTTTTGCTTTTCTAGCTTCCAGATCGTCGAGACCAACTCATCAGGGCAGATCTTTCTTTTTTGCAACGCCCATGAGCGTTCGACAATGATCCCAAAGGCGATCACTGAGCAGAGCAAGATCGGTATCATCAACCAGCCGCCGGATTGTACGAGTTCAAACACGCGCGTTCAGTTCCTTAAAATAATTGAAAACAGCAGCGGCTATCATACCGGATTAACAGGTGATTATCACACCCTATCAATGAGCCTTGAAGGCGATGAGAGCTGCCCTCTCAAGCGCACTATTTTGAGTGCCAATAACGACGCTGGGCTGGGCGAAAGTGCTCTATCGACACCACCTCACCTGCCGCGTTAATGCGAAAGGTCATCGCCCCATTTTCTGCCGTTGAGGCGACTTTAGCCCTTTGTGCTTGGTAGCGCTGCACCACAGTAGGGTGTGGGAAGGCATAGCGATTTAACTCCCCGACAGGAAACAGCACATGCGCCGGCGCAGTCGCAGTAACAAAGGCGTCAGTGGATGAACTTTTGCTGCCGTGGTGAGGTGCCACCACAATTTGCGTGCTTAATTTATCACGCCCGCTCTCTAGTAATGCACGTTCTGCAGCGCGCTCAATGTCGCCACTCAATAAGAGCACATTGCGCAGCTGACCCGCTTCTAGAATGGCACTGATGCTAACCACGCAGGAGGCGTTATTTCCTTTGAAGCCCCTCGGTGGTGGGTGCAGCATTTCAAATAAAAGATTGTCCCATTGCCACTGCATCCCTTTTTCGCAACGTGAAGTTTCTATTTTCGATGTTATTTTTTCAGGCACGCTGGTGATGATTTTTTTCACCTCGATCTGCGAGATGACTGAATTGGCGCCGCCAATATGATCATTATCGCCATGGCTAATCAGCAGCAGGTCTACCGCACTCACGCCGGAATCTCTCAGAAATGGCACCACGACAGCGCTGCCGGTATCAAAGCTGTCACTGAATCGTGGCCCCGTATCATAGACTAAGGTGCGGTTTTCTGTCTGTACGACTGCTGCAAGCCCCTGCCCCACATCGAGCAACGTAAACCACCATTCACCCTCTGCCGGGCGTGTGGGTGTCGCTAAAAACAGCGGTAATAGCCAGAGCATACCCAGCCAACGCGCGGGTATACCTCGAGGTGAGAGCAGTAATAAAATGCCGATCAGTGCGGGCAATAAAGTCCATTTTTCTGGGGCGTGTTGTTGCCATAGCCCCTGTTCGTTTACCGCTAATGACTCAAGCAGTGGCCATAGCCAAGCCAACGCCGTTGCTGCTCCATTGAGCAGAAGTGCGCCCACATCGGGCAGCAGTGGCGAGATGGCCGTACCAAGCAGCACCAGCGGCACAACACAAAAGCTAACCCACGGCACAGCGATAAAGTTGGCGATGGGTGACAATAATGGCACTTGCTGAAAAGTCACCAGTAACAATGGCAATAGCGCCACGGCGACGATGAAATGAACACGCCCCCAGCGCCACCAGAAATCGTGCCGGGCAAGGCGGCCACTCATCGCATAGATGATTGCGGCGACGGCACCGAATGAGAGCCAGAACCCTGCAGACATCACCACAAACGGATCAATCACAAGCACAATGATTAACGCTAGCGAGATCGTGTCGCTGAAACGACGCGGGCGTTGAAAAAAAAGCATGAGCATCACCACTGCAACCATAATAAATGCGCGCTGTGTTGGAATGGTAAACCCTGCTAACGCGGCATAAAACAGCGCGGCCATAAGCCCTGCAATGGCCGCTACCCTAGGCGCTGGCCAGTGCAGGGCTGCATTTTTGATGCGAGGCCATAGCCATTGCACCACAAAAAAAATCATGCCCGCCACCAACCCGATATGCAGCCCAGAAATGGCGACGAGATGAATCGTCCCTGTCTTTCTTAATACGTCCCACTGCGGCTGGGTGATCGCCTGCCGCTCACCAATGGCAAGTGCCATCACGATGCCTTTGAAATCGGGTTGATCGAGTTGGGTGGTGATGCGGTTTGCCAGCGATTGCCGC
Organism: Gammaproteobacteria bacterium; assembly: GCA_026982145.1. Lineage (GTDB taxonomy): Bacteria > Pseudomonadota > Gammaproteobacteria > SZUA-140 > SZUA-140 > SZUA-76. Next base: position 4,379 of record JALSHQ010000091.1, read on the forward strand.
AGCCGCTGGAGGGGATAGTGGTGGCTCTCACTGGTGAGTCGTCGGTTTTCTTCTGCCGAGCGCACATAGCCGGTGGCACGTATGCGCTGCTGAAAGAGCCACCCTTCGTAATCAAAGCCACCGGGGTTCATAAAGCCGTGAGGAGGTTTCAGTCGAACGGTAAGCTCCCAGCGATCACCCACATTGAGTGCCGGTGCATCGCCATACCAATTGAGGCGAACTCGGCGCGGCGGCTCATTAACAGGTGTGCCGAGGTGCTGCATGGTTTCAATATCAAAAATAAAGCGCCACTTACGCCCTTGCTGTTGCGGCAGCGAGGCGATAAAACCCTGAACAACAACATCTTGCTTCACAATTGTTTGGGGGAGCTCGGCGGAGAGTATTGCGTTGGCCTGAAACAGCGCCCAGTGAAAACCGGCTAATAAAAAAAGCACAGGTCTAAGCGCGCG
>JALSHQ010000092.1 GCA_026982145.1 Gammaproteobacteria bacterium
CAGCCGCTTGATCTCACGCGCCCCCTGTTTCAAGAGCAGCAGCACACGGATCACTTTCAACCCACCCCCCGTGGAACCGGCACACCCCCCAATAAAACTGGCAAGCAACAGCAACACCGGCAGAAACAGTGGCCAATTGTGGTATTCCGCGGTGGTAAAACCAGCGGTGGTACCGATCGAGACCGCTTGAAAGATCCCGTGATGAAGCGCAGAGCCAGGGGTGTCATAGGTGCCGCTGGCGTATAAAAAATAGGTGGTAATTGCAGAGACTACAAACAAAATCGAAAAATAGAATCGGAACTCAGGATCACTCAGGTAAGGACGCAAGCTTAAGCCGCGCCATGCTAAAAAGTGGAGTGCGAAATTGACGCCGGCCAACAACATAAAGACGATCGCCACCGACTCAATCAGCGCGCTGTTAAAATACCCAATGCTGGCATCATGGGTGGAAAACCCCCCAATGGCGATGGTTGAAAAACTGTGTGCGATGGCATCAAAGGGCGACATTCCTGCTAGCCAGTAGGCCAGTGCGCAGGTCACTGTTAGCCCTAAATAGATGTACCACAGCGCTTTGGCCGTTTCGGTAATACGCGGGGTCAATTTGTTATCTTTCATCGGCCCCGGCGTCTCGGCGCGGTAAAGCTGCATTCCCCCGATGCCGAGCATCGGTAAAATGGCCACCGCCAATACGATGATCCCCATGCCCCCCAGCCACTGTAATTGCTGACGGTAGTAGAGCACTGAAAGCGGCAACTCATCCAACCCGGAGATTACCGTGGCACCGGTGGTGGTGAGCCCAGAAAGAGACTCAAACACTGCATCTACAAAAGCCAGTTTGGAGCTGAGTATAAAGGGCAGTGAACCCGACATGCCGAGCACCACCCAGAACATCACCACCACAATAAAGCCATCCCGCAGCCGCAGCTCCTTGCGATGGCCGTACACTGGCAGCCATAGCAACATGCCAATCACCATCACTAGCGCAAAGGCGTAGAGAAAAGCGTGCAGTGAATGCTCATCATAAATCCAAGCCAGCAGGGCAGGGGGGAGCATGGTGAGGCTAAAGAGCGCCAGCAATATCCCGATGATGCGTTGAATTGCTTTATATTGCATCTGTCGCTGTAGCCCACATCAGAAGAATGTCACGCCGACTTGAAACAGGCGCTCGACTTCGGTGATCCTTTTTTTGTCGATCAAAAATAGAATCACATGATCCTCCGCCTCAATCACCGTGTCATGGTGCGCCACCAACACCTCTTCTCCACGCACAATAATGCTGATGCTGGTGCCGCGCGGCAACTTGATCTCTTCAACCGCTCGCCCCACCACCCGGGATGATTTTTTATCGCCATGTGCAATCGCCTCAATCGCCTCCGCAGCACCGCGCCGCAATGAATGCACCACCACTACATCACCCCGTCGCACATGCGCCAACAACCCACCGATGGTCGCCTGATGAGGTGAGATGGCAATGTCGATCTCACCGCTCTCAACCAAGTCAACGTAAGCGGCTCGGTTGATCAACGTCATCACCTTCTTTGCCCCCAGCCGCTTGGCCAACATCGCAGAGAGAATATTGGCCTCATCATCATTGGTCATCGCGCAAAAAATATCGGTGCTCTCGATATTCTCTTCCAACAGCAACTCTTCATCCGCCGCATCACCTAGCAATACCAGCGTGTTATCGAGCTCTTCTGCAATCCTCAATGTACGCTCGGTATTGTGGTCGATCAGTTTCACCTGATATTGATCTTCCAGTGCTGCGGCCAGCCCTTTACCAATGTTGCCACCGCCAACCACAATGATCCGTTTGATCGGCTTATCAAGTTTTCGCAGCTCACTCATCACCGCACGAATATCATCTTTTGCCGCAATAAAGAACACCTCATCATCCACTTCGATCACCGTGTCACCTTGCGGAATGATCGGCGTGCCGCGACGAAAAATTGCAGCAACGCGTGATTTAATTCCCGGCATATGTTCTTTAAGTTCACGCAGCTCATGCCCCACTAGCGGCCCACCATAATAGGCTTTGACCGCCACTAGGCGCACCCGTCCATCGGCAAAGTCGAGCACTTGCAGAGCCCCCGGGTACTCAATCAAGCGACGCACATGATCAATCACCACCTGCTCCGGGCTGATTAACATATCGATCGGAAATGCCTCTTGGGTAAAAAGCTGCGAGTAAGCGATGTATTCGCGTGCACGTACCCGCGCAATTTTGGTAGGGGTGTGAAAAAGCGTATAAGCGACCTGACAAGCGGCCATGTTGGTCTCATCACTGTTGGTCACTGCCAGCACCATGTCGGCATCTTCAGCGCCCGCTCGGCGCAACACATCGGGGTGCGATGCGTGGCCACAGACGGTGCGTAGATCTAGACGGTTTTGAAGATCGAGCAGCGCCTTGGCATCTACATCGACCACCGTAATGTCGTTCGCTTCCCTCGCCAGATTCTCGGCCACTGATGAACCCACCTGACCCGCTCCGAGTACGATGATTTTCATAGCATTAGACCCCACACCACCATTGATGGCGTTTTAGCATGTTAATAAAACAGGCGTGCATTAAACGGCTGTTAGCGTAACAGAAAGGGTCGCAATGGCTCATCGCTACTTGCTCCCCTTAGCGCTATTTTTATCGATGCCCAGCGCACGAAACTTACGATAAAGATGCGTGCGTTCGATGCCGGCCTTACGTGCAATCTGCCCTAGGTTTCCATGGTACTCACGCACTTGATACTCAAAATAGGCTTTCTCGAACTGCTGACGCGCACCGCGCAGCGGTAGGTCAAACTCAACCGGGTGCTGACTGGCACCGCTGCTAATCGCTACCCCCAGCGCACCCTCCACCTCATCGACACCCACCTCATTGTCGCTGCCAAATATCATCAGTCGCTGCACCAAATTCTTGAGCTCTCGTACATTCCCGGGCCATGGGTAACTCATCAAACGAGCGATAGCTGCATCGCTAAAACGTCGTTGTGAGAGGTGCTCACGCTGTGCAAATTGTTCAGCATAATAATTGAGCAGCGCGCCGACATCTTCTGCATGTTCACGTAGCGGTGGGATATCAAGTGGCACGACATTGAGATGATAATAGAGGTCTTCGCGAAAGCGACCCTCCGTCACAAACTGTTTTAAATCACGATGCGTGGCCGCAATGATGCGCACATCAAATGCAACCGCCTCAACCCCCCCCACTCGCAAAAATGACTTGTTCTCTAGAGCGCTAAAAAGCTTGGCCTGCACACCTGAATCCATATCGCCGATCTCGCTCAGAAACAGCGTGCCACCATTTGCTTGCTCAAGGCAGCCGTAGTGAACGGCGCTCCCCTCTTCGCTACCAAAAAGTTCAACCGCTGCATTGGTATTGGCCATTGAGGCGACACTCACATCAATAAAAGCGCCATCCGCACGCGGACTGCAGGCGTGTAGGTAACGTGCAAAAAGCTCTTTGCCACAACCCGCTTCACCACTGATAAGTACCCAAGCACTATGTTTAGCAATGCGCGCTACCCGCTCACATAGTGAGCGAATAATGGCGCTCTCGCCTACCGGCTCATTCAACGGCTGAGCCTTACGGCGCAGCCCCTCATTTTCACGCTGCAGCCGATCGACCTCCAACGCCCGCCCAACCACCAGCAGCAATTTCGCTAACGATAGCGGTTTTTCCACAAAGTCATAGGCTCCAAGGCGCGTCGCTTCGACGGCCGTCTCCACAGTGCCGTGGCCTGAGATCATAATGACCGGCGTTGGGGTTTCGGCAGCACCCTCTTCCGACCACTCACGCAGCAAAGAGATACCATCGATATCCGGCATCCATACATCCAGTAGAATCAGGTTGGGTCGCCGCAAGCGGCGCATCTTGCGCGCCTCTTCGCCATTGGCGGCAACATTCACCTCATACCCTTCATCTTCGAGAATATCCTTCACCAACTCACGAATATCACGCTCATCATCAACCACTAAAATGTAGGGTGCGCTCATATTTTTTTACCATCATATTGTTTAAACGGGGTGACCTCATCCTGAGAGCTTCTCTCCTCCACACTTTCGGTAATGCCTAAACCTATCGTTTCATCATCGAAGTTATTGGGCGCCACAGGCAGATGAATCGCGATACAGGCACCCTGTTCAAGGTTCTCTGCCCAGATCACACCGCTATGCTCTTCAACAATTTTTTTAACAATCGCCAACCCCAAACCACTTCCTTTCGGCTTCGCTGTCACGTACGGTTCGAAAATATTTTCCAGTATTGCAGCCGGAATGCCGGGGCCTCTATCCGAAACACGCAACTCAACCATCGAGACCCCACGCTCATTCAGCGCTTGGGTTGAAATCTCAATCCTCTTCTCACCCTCCACCATCGCCTCCAGCGCATTCTTAATCAGGTTATGAAGCAGCTGTCGCATACGCCCGACATCCACCGAGACTAACGGTAAATCCGCTTGCAACACAGTCTCAACCGTCACACCAAAGCGATTGTTGCGATAGAGATCCAACACCTCATCAATCAGCAAGTTCAACGACAGTGGGCGCAGCTCTAGCTTCGGCGTACGCGCATATTCAGAAAAGGCCTGCACCATCTCTTTCATCACCTCCACTTGCTGCACGATGGTGTGGGTCGATTTATCCAGTACCTCCGCATCTTCGGGGGGCATTGTCTTGAGATACTTATGGCGTAACCGCTCTGCTGATAGCTGTATAGGGGTCAGGGGATTTTTGATTTCATGCGCGAGACGACGCGCCACCTCCCCCCAAGCCGCGTCGCGCTGCACCTGCACCAAG
>JALSHQ010000093.1 GCA_026982145.1 Gammaproteobacteria bacterium
TTAATGAATTTTCTAATGAAAGAAGGAGGAATAGAAAAGAGGAAAAAAATTCCTTCCTCCCTCCCTGTAGGGCCTGCAGAGGGCGCACATTAACAACCGAGAAAGTAAGATAAAGCCAAGGCCCTTGATTTGAAAGGTGCAATACAGAATGTGCTTTATAATGAAAAAATGTGGAGAGATATTGCGGAAACACTGTTCCAAAAAGAGATTTACTTTGCACAACGGACTTTCCCTGATGAAGATAACAACCACCAAAGCATCAGCTACGGTCTTGATGTGTGGGAGGGATTTGCTTGTGATGGTAGTATCCGTATGTTGTCGCCACACTGCCATTTTGCATCAAGTCAGGAAAATACAAGTCTTGAAAACAGATAGGGCTCTTCCAGCTCTTACTATTTGCGCCTCAGATAAATAATATGAAAATATATAACCTTAATACAAAAAATTTTCCAAATTTTTTAAAAATCCAGTGTTTTCAGAAATGAAATGAGATTCTCAATATCTTCCTCGCTCAATTCAACTGCATTACCCAGTTCTTGCATCCAGCGAGCAATCTTTCGGTAAAGCTCTATGCGGTCATGAGCAGTAAGCTTGCTGGTATCGACCTTAGCTAGAGGGTCAACGTGGGCACGAATAGTATCAGCAAGACTCGCAATGGCACCAGAATGTGTGTAGGGAGCGGTTTTTGTTACATTGTAAAGTGGGGGAGTTCGAAATGCATAAAGGTCATTGGGGTCTTGAGTAAAGTTGTAGCGGCCGTAGTCAATGCCAAATCCATTGAACCCGAAACCTAGCTGTGTAAAAGGAATGACATGAAACTTAAAATCAGAAAAATAAGGTCCATTATGACAATGGACACAACGTCCACGCCCATAGAAGAGCAAGCCACCAGCCAATTCCTGTTTTGTGAGTGATCCCTTTTTGAATACAAATCGGTGAAAGCGCGTTTCTCGCAAACGAAACTCAGAACGAATAAAGGCGGATATGGCTTTTGCTATATGTATAAACCTAATCTCCTCAACCTTTATTCCAAATGCTTTCGCCAGAGGGGCGGATAGTTTCGGCACTTTTCTAATGCGTTGAGTTATCTGTAGATAGATATGGTTTGTAACACTGAGACTTTCTTGCCGTAACCATTCGGTTTTCTCATTTTCCTCAATCATCTCACGAAAAACCACTGGTGGCAGATGGATGGCCACTACCAGGGGGTCTTTCGAAGGTGCCTTGTTGCCGAACTGGCTCAGCACCACGCCAGCTCTGGCATCTACCTTGCCATCCCAAAAGAAAACATTGAAACCAATTCCACCCCGCCCCCAAAGGGGCAAAGTGTTGCGCGGCAGGATGCTAGCCTGACTCTTCAGCCGTTCCTTTCCTTTACCAATGCCACCAGCCCCTCGGGCAAGCGGCATGCCATCAGCAGAGCCAAATTCATCCAGATGACAGCTGCGGCAAGAAACATTGCGGGTTAACGAAAGTAATTTGCTCTCAAAAAGAAGGCGACCAACTGCTGCTTTTTCAGAAGCAATTTGCGGCCATGTATTTTCAACAGGGCGCAAGCCATTCTTGATCGCTGCCTTACGCAACACAGCCTCGCGCATGGTCTCTGCCATAGTGAAGGGCGCAATGCTCAGCACCAGCATGCTCAGGCATGTCGCCGTGATACCCCTAGCGGCGGATTTCATGGATCTCGACCACCTCCTGCAAGTCTTTTGCCTTGGCTTCGATAGCCCTTAACGCCATGTAGCTGAGCGCTGCATCATTAAGCCCCAGGAGTTTCAAACGTTTGCGCAATAGATCGTAATCCTGGCAATCAATCAGGGCAATTTCACTTGCTTCTAGGCTTCTAACATTATCCAACGATGGGGTGGCGTTTAGCTTCTGCTTGGCTAGAAGGTGTTCACGCATTGCGCGATCACAACGGTAGGTGGCTTCCTGATAGGCAGGTTCAGCAATCAACATAACAGCCCAGGTCCATAGCAGTGGTGTGAGCTGGCCAATGACCACCCCTAGCATAAGGACAATAGCGCATTTGATTTTGTTATTTTGCCACAATGCCAAGCGCATCGAGCACCTCAGGGGTGATTGTGCCGGTGATCTTCAGGTTCCAGTCTTTCTGAAACTTGCTCAGCGCCGCCCTCATTTGAGGCCCCATGACGCCATCCAAAGATCCAGTGTAATAACCATAGGCATAAAGTGCTACTTGCACTTGTCTGACAATCCTGGTGAATTTGGCACTGTTTCCAGGTAATACCTTGATGCGCGAGGATGGATTTGGAGCTGACTTAGATATTTCAGGAGTTTCCAACTCAGGAATCTGCGGCGTCAATCTTATAGGTGGCTGTGGCGCTACTTTTGGCTCTTGCTGAAGCGACTTTGGCAATATATAGGTAGGGGGTGTGCTATTGCTTCTATAGCGTTCCCCTCCTCCAAAATAACTGCCACCAGCTGAAGAGCGATGGCTGCGATGCGAGCGATGAGAGCGATGGCTTGAATGTGAGCGATGCCCTGCCAACGTATAGACATGCTTGCCACGGAGCAGCTTGAACAGTGACACAGGCCGATCATCATCCTGTGCAGATTGGAATGCGGCCAGAGCAACCTGAGCTTCTTGAGAAAGATAGCCGGCAGCGATTAACGACAAGGTAAATGTGCCTATTTTCTTTTTCATTGTGGCTGTATTCCCCTAAAGCCGTCTTCTTCTCTATACCATGCAAAAAAGCCGCCGCAATGATCCCGCAGGCCACACTTAGCACAGCAAGGAAGGTATTTTTGCTTCCAATCAGAAATCGACAGGGCAGCAACATCTCGATAAGCTGGAGGTACAGTGCACAACGGGAAATTATAGAGCTGCACATCCTGCTGACGAGCGCGCATCAAATCGATCGCAGTGCCGATGCTTGAGAAATCAATACTGTTGTCGAAAAAGCATTCAGCCCAGTTCATCCGACCAAAGCCTATGCGTTCCATCTGCATGATGGCCCATGTCATAGCGAATGAGACGTGGCGACTGATGAAATCGGCCAACTGCGGTAGCAGCTGGACATTTTGTATCAAAATCACGGTGCGCAGTTCAAGGGCAGCCCCGGCGCGCCCCAGTATTGCCAGGCCATTGCTTAGCTGCTCAAATGCTCCTGGTTTGCTAACGATCTCATCATGAGAGCGTGGATCGGCAGCATATATTGGCACTCCCCATAGCAAGCGTTCACGATGCTGCCGCAGCCATGGCAGATCGTCACGTGTCAAATGCTGCCCATTGCTCAGAATATGAAATGTAAGATCATCTCGGCTGGTAAAAACCGCATCAATGAAGCGGAATAAGGCTGCCTTGTGCAGCAATGGCTCCCCACCGGAGAGGCCTATCTGTATGCTAGGTGGCGCCAACTTCACGGCAGCGAGAAAGAACCTGAACATATCCTCATGCCGTGCCTTAGGGGGCTGCGAGCACATGATACAGAGTTGATCACATTGCTCGGTTACAAGTAATGTATTATGAGGGGAAGAGGATCTGATTAGACGATGGGCAATTTGTCGCCTAGGGTCAATGAGAAGAACATCGCCGACAATCTCCGAATGGCTGATTCCTTCAATACGGAATGTTACCTGAGTTGTGCGGTAAACTAATCCTGTCGGCACTTGTGCAGCAACTACAGCATCTTCATCACACTGCGGGTCTTTCTCTGCAATGCGCACAACAAACGGCTCCAAGGCAGGGTCGCACGCGATTCTCAAGCGCAGCTTGATCATGGCGCAACTGGCCTCAAGGCATCGGGAATGCTTTCGATTTGTAGCCAATGAGAAAGCGTGAAGTCGATCACGGGATCCTTACTATAGAGAAGCTCCATAGCCAAATCAAAAACAGCGAGATGGCGCTGACAGAACCAGCTTGTATGACGTGGCACGTCTATGCGCCCGAAACGGGAGAGATCATCAACAGGATCACAGCCACAAAATGGCTGATAAGGACAATGAATACAATCAGGGTCAAAATTGTTAATATAGCTTGGTGCAAGAAACGCCAATTTTTCATGATCCAGACCATTTGCGACATGGCCTATAGAGAGGTCTGCTTGTTGAATTCGTGCCAGCATACGCGCTTCATCGCTTGGATATAGTCGTCCATCAAAATCAATTACAACGCTAGTGCCGGTTGGGATATTCGGATTGCGAAGGTCTGTATGATTGTCCACCCCAGCTGACATGATACGCCGCAAGCAAAGAGCCATATAAAACTCTTCCAATACAGTTCCTGTGTGCGCATTCCGTTGAATGAGCGCATAAATGAAATTGCGATAATAAGAATTCCATGCTACCGGAAGCCTTGTGGCAGGGTAGGCCTTACGTGCAAAGCCATGATAATTGATCGACCTCAAGTAAATAGATGTGAAACCAAATTCCTCATAAGTTAATATCAAATCTTCTGGATCAGGAGGTGCAAACGGATCAATGGTCGGCAAGGCAGAGATGCGTTCTGGCCCCACCAAGCTGATAACTTTTTCGAGATTATGTAAGAATGTATCGGTCATTCCCCCATGCCCAGTGCGATTTCGTGTTTGGATGTGATGAGGACCATCTAAGGATGTGCTGATGAAGACATCCTCACTTGTAAGAAACTCGGAGATGTTTTCATCAAGGATCTGCAAATTACTACAGACAATAAATTTCACCCGCTGAAAACGCTGTCGTGCAAAAGCAGCAACTTTTTCCAATAAATCAAGCCTAAGAAATGGCTCCCCTCCCTGAAAC
>JALSHQ010000094.1 GCA_026982145.1 Gammaproteobacteria bacterium
CCCTTCGCGCCCATAACGCTTCCAATGCTCACGTACAGTATTGGCCAGCGCACCAATATAGCCCGCATCGTCATGGTAGTGATTAACCATCCGCATTTCAGGAATTTTGCGCCATTTATTGAATACTGCCGCGACCGCATCAAAGGTTGAAGCGGTAGTGGCCGCGGAATATTGCGGGTAGAGCGGAAACACCAGCAGACGCTCCACATTGGCATCGCGCAGTTTTTCTAGTGCAGACTCAATGGAGGGGTTGCCATAACGCATCCCCAAAGCAGTCACGACTGGCCCTGCAAACTGTTCGCCAAGCTGCACCTGCAATGCCGCCACCTGTTTTTGCGCTGTCAGCAATAGCGGCGAGCCCTCATTTTCCCAAATGCGCAGATAATTTTTAGCCGAACGCTTGGGGCGAAAGGGCAACACAAAGCCGCGCAGGATCACCCACCACGCCCAACGGGGGATCTCGACAACCCGTGAATCCCATAAAAACTCACCAAGATATTTACGCAACGCTTCGCTCGTCGGTGCGTCTGGCGTCCCCAAGTTTGTCACTAGAATACCAATGGGACGCGCTTTACCGTGCTCGTATGACTGTTCACCCTTTTCCATCACCATGCTAAATCCAGCCCGCCTGTTCGATATTTTTGCTCAAAAAATAATAAAATGTGTTTACTTAGACCGCTATTAAAGAGAAGCCACTGCCCTAGGTTAAACGCCGCCTAGTATGCCACCCTCAAAAAAATTTGCCACGCGCAACTTCATGAGAATATGATGGTATCTGGAAATTGGTCGCTACAGATATTGAAGCGAAGCTGCCCAGTAAAATAGCGGCGCCCAACATAAACAGGAAGTTTAAACATGTCGATTGATCTATCTCAACTCACCTTGCCGTCTGTTTCTCCAGAGGCACTCAAAGTGCTCGACATCATTGCCGCCCCCGAGCCCAGCATCAAACTGCTGGAGAAAACGATTCTTGGCGACCCCACGCTCGCCAGCACACTGATTAAATATGCCAATTCACCGCTTTATCGGCGCGCTAACCAAGTCTCGAATGTGCCTGCCGCAATCCGAATTCTTGGCCTGAAGAACATTCGCAGTGCGGTGGCCATGGCCACCATGCGTGCCATGGCAAGCCCGGAGAGCACAACCTCCCGCGCGATTCTTAACCACAATCTTGATATCGCCCTGCTCAGCAAGCTCATCGCCAGAAAAACTTTTCCGGATCTTAGTGATGATCTGGAATTTCTCGGTCTGATCCACGACATGGGGATGCTCATCCTGAATCAGAGCTTTCCTGATGAGTATCAACAACTCTTCGCGCATGCCATCAGTGAAAAAATCGCCATCACCGCGCTGGAAGAGAAGAAATTCGGGCTCTCCCACGACATCATTATGGCCGCTATTTCTGAGCGTTTTAGACTGCCTGAGTGCTACGTCGACACCTTGGCCAGCTATCACAGTCACCCCCCTGTCACCGAGCTGGAAGCCCCTATTGATCACTACCTCTGCATCCTCGATTTAGCCCACCTGCTGTGGCCACAAATTGTCAGTGAGGAAGCGTGTTTTACAGAAGAGATTATCGACACTCAAGAAAAGCTCTCCATTTTGCTCGATCTCAATGAAGCGCAACTACAAGAGATCATTGAAGAGGCTATTGCAAAAAAAGCTTCCGCTGAATAAACCAGCACTTCTCCTCCGCTGCTTACGGCTAGTGTTCATATAGTCGGTATCGACTATGCCCTGTCGCCCATTTTAGTCTAGAATTGAGTGCTTTATCGGGCATCGCCCGATCTCAGCAAGCGCAAGCAGGCAAAAGCGACCACGTGAACAATCAAAACAGCACCTATCCTCGCAGCACCCACGGCGCGCCCCCCCCTTGCCCGGTGGCGGCCGATGCGTTGCAAGGCATTCCTCGCCAACAGACCAACCCCGAACGCTGGCAAGGTGAGCAGTGGGCATCTTTCGTTAGCGCACTGCAGCAGGCTGGGGTCGAGCTACGCAGCGCACAACATAACACCGGCACTTATGTAACGGATGCCGGCGGGCTCGCCTACGGCATGCCACACGGGGTGGTCATCGCCCGCAACGCACCCCAAATCGCCGCCCTAATGCAGCTCGCTCAACAATACCGCGTACCCGTCACCACCCGCGGCGGTGGCTTGACCACCGAGGGTGAATCGGTCGCCTTTGGCGGGGTTCTGCTCGACATGACTGGCATGAGCCGTGTGCGCCATATCGATAAAGCGGCGCTCACTGTGCGCACTGAAGGGGGCATCTTCTGGCACCTTCTGGCCGAATCACTGCGACGTGAAGGGCTCGACTACCTCTCGGCACCGCTCAACCTCACTTCATCAGTCGGTGGCACACTTGGCGTGGGTGGCATTGATGTCAACTCATCAAAACACGGTTGCAGCGCGGACCAAGCGCTCGCACTGCAGGTGGTCACTCCAACTGGCGAGATTGTGGAGTGTTCCGATGAAGAAAATGCCGAACTGTTTCAGCGTGTGATCCTAGGTTATGGCCAGTTTGGCATTATCACTGAAGCAACGCTGCGAGTACGCCCCTACACCCCTTTGCGAATGCACTACTTTTATTACGGTTCACTGCGCGATGCGGTCGAAGATTTAATGCGCATCGACCGCACCCAAACGTGCGATTACAGCGGAATCCTGACCATGATGGATAAAGCGATCACACTGCTGGTCGCCTTCGATAGCGATGAGCGCGAAGCCGCATTTCTCAAGCATCAGCGCAAAACATTGCGTGGCTATGGCGAGCTTCCCTTTGCAATCCGCACAGCGGCTTACTATGCGCTACGCCCGTGGCGACTCAAAGAGGCGCTCTACCTTTACCAGCGCAAGCGTGAACTCTTCCCTGACTTGCAACCCGCTCACCACATGCAAGGCGGCGAGATGATCGACCGCACCGTGGTCTTCTCCCGCGCGGTGTGGAAACATTGGGGCGGACGCCAGATGGTGATCCCAGACATCGCCAGCAGTGCCGACAAATTTGTCGCCTCAGTAGAACGTGGCAATGCGGTATGTAAAAAATATTTCCCGCACTACACGCTCTATTGTGTGGGCATCAAACTGCGCGCTGAACATCAAGCGCACTACGAACTCTCTTGCATTCCACCCGATGCGGAAGGCTGGGCTTACGGCTGCGAATTTGAACCAATGCTCGGCGACACTCATCACAGCCGCGATCAACTGCAGTCGTTTAAAAATGAGATCTATGACATCGGCGTCGACCTTGGCACCAGCTACTATCGCTTTGGCGGGATGATGAAAGGCTACATTCGCCGCGCGCTGGGTGATGAGGTGGTCGACAAGCACCTTGAGATGAAACGTCAAGCGGACCCGGCGATGATCCTCAACCGTAACGTGATTTTTTAGGGGCACGCCTCAATGTCACATACAAAATGCCACGGCTGTAGTCTCTGCCTGCTCTCCTGCCCTATGTGGCGACAAGAACGCGATGTGCAATACAGCCCGCAAGGCATTTTCAAAGCGCTGCAACACAACGCAGCCCTCAGCGAAATCACCCCTGCACTCTTTAGCTGCCTGCTATGCGGTGCTTGCGACCTACTCTGCCCAGAACAGATCGACATCACTGGCACCATTAAAACACTGCGTAGAGCCGCCTTTTCTAGCGGTGAACATCGCGCCCTCAAAAAAGAGATTGAGTCACAACTAAAGCGACCCACAACCGAGGCTAAAGCTGAGGCAAATACCATCATTATCCCCGGCGGCGCGCTGCGTTCAATGCCAGCAACACTCACCAAAGTGCAAGCGCTGCTCTCTCGCGAAGCGCGCGCCGTACTTGCCAAAGATGATGGTGACGATATTGCGCTTGCCCTTGAAGCGGGCGTTGAAATTTCAGAACATCGGCGACACAGTTTTCTGGAACCGTTACAAGGTGCGAAACGGCTCTATGTGAGTAATGGCCTGCTACTGCAAGCCCTGCGAAAATGGCTGCCTGCAACAGCGCTTTGCGCATTGGGTTACAGCCTAAGCCAGCTTAGCGAACTCACCACTAAATTAACCTCAGATGACCTCTACCTGATTGAAGCCCGCGCCTTTCACCTCGACCATCAACAGACCATTACACACTATGACCAGCTGCGTCACCAACAGGGATGTCGCACCAATCTCGACCTGCAGCGCAACGCCATTCCGACCGCTGCGGGCGGCCTAAACACCCTGCACCCCACCATCGACAGCCATGCGCAAGGGCGCTGGATATTAAATGGCCACCGCGTGGCGCGTATCATTGTGGAATGTGCAGAAGATGGCCAAGCCATGGCGCAGCTCAATGAACAGCCCGTGCTTCACATTGCCGATTTGATGGAGCACGCCAACGATGTCTAGTGAAATACGCCGTGTTGATGTCATCATCGTGGGTGCTAGCCTAGCGGCTGCAGCGGCAGCCAAACGGCTGCATGATGCGGGACTGGAAACGCTGATCATCGAAAAGCGCGCCCTGCCGCGACACAAGATCTGCAGCGGGATCCTCTCACCACGCGGCCACCGTTTTTTGCTGGAAAACTTCGGCCCCCTTCCCGCCCAAACACTCCACCACCCCACCGCCTGCCGTGGCGTCACCTTTCATTTTCCCTCAATGGTTTCAATGTCGATGGACTTTTTTGGCGGCACCACCCCCCATCTCCACCGTAAATATGCCGACCACTGGGCAATCGAATCGAG
>JALSHQ010000095.1 GCA_026982145.1 Gammaproteobacteria bacterium
CGTAGGCGGCCTTGAGTCGCTCACGGATATTCTCGAGCGCCATGTGGTTGCCACTGCGCCGATTTGCACGCACTTTAGGCGCGGGATTACGAATCATAAATTCAATCGCGCCATGGCAATGTTGGCCGCTGATCTCAATGGTACCGGGCTGCTGGCGTGGTTCGATGCCGTGGTAAACCGCATTTTCAAGCAGTGGTTGCAGTGTGAGCGATGGCAGTGTCGCTTCAGCAGGCAGCTGGCCTATTTTCCAGATGATATTGAGACGGTCACCCAAACGCAGTTTCTCGATATTGAGGTAGCGGCGGCAGAGTGCCAGCTCGTCTTTAATTGGGATCTGGTGGCCGACATCGGCCAGGCTCATGCGAAACAGGTCGGCAAGGTCGAGCGTCACCTCTTCCGCCAGCGCAGGCTGGCTACGGGTCAGGCTGGCGATGGTATTCATGCAGTTAAAGAGAAAGTGCGGGCGAATGCGTGCTTGCAACGCCTCGAACCGCGCCTGAGACTCTGCCTGAATTTTACGCTTGAGCTGATGTTGCATGTAGAAATAACGCAGTGCTACAGCGCTAACGATGGCGCTGATCGCGACATTGTGGAGGATGAAATCGGCGTGAGAAGCCGTGGGCAGCGTTGCCTCCAGCCCCACAAAAAATGCGAGCCGCAATGTGGTCTCAGTTAGCAGTGCCGTGACTGCCTGAATGGCAATAAAGCTATAGAACGCCACAGCAGTATGGCTCATCTTTTTGAGTAGCGGGCGCAATCCACACAGGAGGGCGGCATTGACCAGTGCCACCCATTGAACAAACATCGAGATGATACCGAGGCGCTCCCACAGGTCTGAAACCGTGGTCTGGGGAGCCAGCGTTAACACAAAGGCGAGCAGTTCCGCGATCAACACCACCAAAAAAATGACGCGGATGTTGCAGAAATCGGGCAGGAACGGCTCATCATCGAGTGAGTGCGGTGGTTCTGATGAGGGCTGCTCAGGTTTCATGGTGGTATTGGGCGCATTAATAATTTGATCTGTTGCTAGGGTTATCGGAAGTTGAGACCGGTTTCTACAACAAAACCAAATAGATCACGGCGATGGCCGAATATTCGCGGTGAGAAACTTGCTATACTGCCGCCGCGCAGCCGCATGAAGTGATGGAAGAGAATATGAGCAGAGATAACAGTAGCGACAAACCTTGGGCGGGTCGGTTTACCGAACCGACAGATGCCTTTGTAGAGGCCTTCACCTCGTCGGTGGGGTTTGATAAACGCCTTTATCGGCACGACATTGCCGGTTCAATCGCTCATGCGAAGATGCTGACCCATGTTGGGGTGCTGAGTCGCGATGAGTGTAAGCTGATTGTTAAGGGGTTGGAGGATATCCAGCTCGATATCGAGCGCGACGAATTCAACTGGTCGGTTTCGCTGGAAGATGTGCATATGAATATCGAGGCACGCCTCATCGACCGCATCGGCATTGCCGGTAAAAAATTGCACACCGGTCGTTCACGCAATGATCAGGTCGCGACCGATATTCGCCTCTATCTGCGCGATGAAATTGATCTGATCGCCGCAGAGATCAAGCGCCTGCAAACAGGGCTGCTCGACCTTGCCGAGCGCGAGGCGGAGACCATCCTGCCGGGATTTACCCATCTGCAAGTAGCGCAGCCGGTGGTCTTTGGCCATCACATGCTGGCGTGGTTCGAGATGCTTAAGCGGGATCATGACCGTTTAATGGACTGCCGCAAACGGGTGAATGTAATGCCGCTCGGCTCTGCGGCACTGGCGGGTACCAGTTACCCGATTGATCGGGAATTTAGCGCGCAGCTGCTCGGTTTTGATGGCATCTGCCAGAATTCGCTAGATGCGGTCAGTGACCGTGATTTCGCGATCGAATTCTGCGCCTTTGCCGCCACACTGCTGATGCACCTGTCGCGCTTCTCGGAGGAGCTGGTGATCTGGGCCTCGGCGCAGTTTGATTTTATCGAGCTGCCGGATCGTTTCTGCACAGGTTCATCGATCATGCCGCAGAAAAAGAACCCCGATGTGCCCGAGCTGGTGCGTGGCAAAACCGGGCGTGTTTTTGGCAGCCTGATGAGCTTGCTCACGCTGATGAAGGGGCAGCCGCTCGCCTATAATAAGGATAACCAAGAGGACAAAGAGCCGCTATTTGATGCGATCGACACCGTGCGCGGTTCACTGCGAGTCTTTGGCGATATGGTGCCGGCGATTGAGGTGAAACGTGAAAATATGGAGCGCGCCGCACGCAGTGGGTTTTCTACCGCGACCGATCTGGCCGATTATCTGGTGCGCAACGGCGTTGCCTTTCGTGATGCTCACGAGGTGGTAGGCAAGGCAGTGCGTTTGGGTGTCGAAAGCAATCTAGACCTTGCCGAGATGTCGTTTGAAGCCTTGTCGCAGTTCTCGCCAGCCATCAAAGAAGATGTCTTTGAGGTGCTGACGTTACAGGGGTCGGTGGCCGCACGAGACCATATTGGTGGCACAGCACCAGCGCAGGTGCGTGCCGCGATACAGCGGGCACGCGAAGCGCGTTAAGGGCTTGGTTAAAGCGGGCTTTTCTTTTTCATGTCCGTGAGGGTTTGATTGCTATTTCAACCCCTTCTCAGCGCGGCTCATCAGCTTGTCGAGATCGTCCCCTTTTTCCCAGCTACTGGTTGAGGTGGCAATGGTCAGCCCCTTTGGGGTTTTGTCGAGCGCACCGATCTGGGTGGTGAGTTTTTCCGCCAGCGCGGTGGTGTCGTTTGCCGAGGTTTCAGGCAGAATCAATAAAAACCGGTGGCTATCGAGGCGGCCGGCCAAATCAGCCCAGCGCAGTTGGTCATTGAGCAGCAGGCTAATGGCGACCAGCGCCTGAGTTAACTTCTTTTTATCTTTAATGCCGCCAGTTTCAATGATGATCAGCGATAGCGGGTTATTGTAGCGGCGGCTGCGTGACACCTGTGATTCCAGCGTCTGCATCAGCCCGTGCTGGTTGAGCATGCCGGTGGTCTTGTCATGAATATTGAGCTGCTCAAGCTCACTTTTAATGTGCTCATTTTCGCTGTGTAGTTGGTGCAACTCAGTCACATCGAAAAAATAATGAGCGGTAAGGCCTTTGTTCTCATCAGCGAGCGGTGCTCGCCAACACTTAGTCCAGCGGCGTTCGTGGATGGCGGTTGCAGGAAGCTCCGCGATATTCTTCGCTTTTAGCAGAGATTTTAACGCGTCATTTTTGAGGGATGTCGCGCTGGCACCTTTAACTTCGTTAAGGTCGATATCGAGATAGTTCTGCAAGGCGTTATTAAGCCAGACAATCTTTTTCTTCTTATCAGTTAACAATAGTCCGACTGGCGCATCTTGCAGCATGGCAGGCATGGCATCAGCAAAGCTTTCGGGAAATGTCATCACGTGCTCCGGCAATTTTTATGTTATTTGGTTTGATTATGTCTGACCTGAACAGAGAATTCTACGCGTAGTGCTATTTGAGTGTTAAGCGAAGCATTTGAGTTGTGCCGACGATGAGTGAATAGACCTCATCATCTGGGTGTGCTGCGGTCGGTTTCTTATTGTTAATGATGGTGTTACAGCATATTGAAAAATGCTAGTAGCGACATTTTTTGTGACCGATCTCTAGGTTTTTGGTGAAAGGCCGATACGTTTTTATAGCAAAACATGTGATGCACAAGGGTTTGGAGAGTTTCTAGGTTGGATATCAAGACGATCAAAAAACGCTTTTTGGGGCTCAACCGTGAGCGCTTGAGGCGCACGCGTGACGTGCTTCGCAGCCGCCAGCGCGATGTGATGGACGTTTTAACGCTGCTATTTCATGCCAATCACCCCTCTTTTCCCGGCTATGTTTCTAAGAATACCCCAGTGGGGGTCGCTGATTATCAGCCCAGTAAAGCGACGCTAGATGCAGCTCGAAAATTGGTGCGCAGCTTTGACTACAAGCGAAGAGCGCTGCCTCGCTATGACATCCATGCGATGTTTTTGATGGGCAGTAGTGGCACGATTGCCTACTCTGAAAGCAGTGATTTTGACATCTGGCTCTGCCATAGCCCAGAACTCTCAGGGCCTGAGTTGAGCGAGTTACAGCAGAAGGCTGAAGCGATTGAAAAGTGGGCTGACGAATATGGTCTAGAAATTCACTTTTTCCTGATGGATGCAGAAAAATTTAAGCAGGGCAGCGTGGTTGAACTCTCAGTTGAGAGCAGCGGCAGCGCGCAGCACCATCTGCTGCTTGAAGAGTTTTATCGTACCGGGCTGCTGTTGGCCGGGCGTTACCCAGTTTGGTGGTTGGTGCCGCCCTCAGAGGAGAAAAATTACGACGCTTATGTCGACAGGCTCAAGTTGCGCCGCGATATCCGAGAGAGCGAAACCATCGATTTTGGTGGTTTGCCGCGTGCGCCAGCAGAAGAATTTTTAGGGGCAGCACTCTGGCAGCTCTATAAAGGGGTCGATTCGCCTTATAAGGCTGTTCTGAAATTGATGTTAATGGAAACTTATGCGAGTGAATACCCCAATGTAGCGCTGTTAAGTGCGGAGTTTAAGCAGGAGATCCATAATGGTGAGATCGATCTGGTCAGTCTAGACCCCTACATTATGTTGTATAAAAAGCTGGAAGATTATCTTAGCGACGAATCACAAAAAGAGAAATTAGAGCTGGTGCGGCGCTGCTTCTATTTCAAGGTCAATGAGCCACTG
>JALSHQ010000096.1 GCA_026982145.1 Gammaproteobacteria bacterium
GAAAGAGAAGAGACATTGACAATGCGCCCCCAGCGCGTGCGAATCATCGGCATCATTAACGGCTGGGTTACATTAAAGAAACCGTTTAGCGAAACATTGATCACATGTTGCCACTGATGAGTCGTCATCCCCGGGAATATCGCATCGTCATGAATGCCTGCATTGTTAACCAATACCTGAATCGGCCCTGCTTCCAGAATATTTTCGAGCGCTACCCGCGTGGCATCAGCATCTGTAACGTCAAATGAGAGCGCTGTAGCGGCACCGCCTCTCGCGGTGATCTCTTCACTCAGAGCTTGCGCTTTTTCCAAGTTATGGTTGGCGTGAATATAGACATAATGGCCATCAGCAGCGAGCTGTTTGGCAATCGCAGAGCCAATGCCGCCACTGCCGCCCGTGACTAATGCGCGCTTCATAATTGCACCTGTGTAATGCTGAGGCGGGTGTTGCAGCGACCTATTAGCGAGCTACAGCCGTGCTGAAAACACGGCTGAAAGAGAGATGATGCATTCATAGTTATTTAGATGATGTTGTTCAATTAGAATTAAAATATACCAGTGATTGAACAGGAAGCAAGGTGATTTATTGTGCGCTTCATTAATAATAAACTTACACATTTAGCGGAATTGTTATAAACTTTATTACCGTCTAGTGTGGTGATAAACGCGCTATATTAAGCGCTGAAGCTGGACATTACTTTAGAAAGTGCTAAGTTTTTTAATCATCGTCTGAACAATATAATAATAGACGACGAAGATGAAATTAACGTGGTAAACATCTTTTTTGGAATCAACCGCTATGCAAAATGAGGAGAGCCATTCCCTTCCTGCCGGGAAGAATAATGATGTCCTTGTGATTGGTGGTGGGCCTGCCGGCTCAACCATCGCAGCGTTGCTGGCTGAGCGAGGCCATCGTGTGACATTAGTGGAGAAGGCGCACCATCCAAGGTTTCATATCGGAGAATCGCTGCTTCCTGCAAATTTAGAATTGCTAGAAAAACTGGGTGTTAAGGATGAGGTTCAGGCCATCGGGCTTGAAAAATGGGGGGCTGAGTTTGTCTCCCCATGGCACGATCATATCCAAGAGTTTGAATTTTCGGATGCTTGGAATGACTCGATGCCGTTTGCATACGAGGTGCGGCGCTCAGAATTCGATGAGATACTCATTCGTAATGCAGCCCGTAAAGGCGCTTCTGTTGTTGAGGGTTGCCGGGTGACCGCGGTTGATTTTCTGCCACAAGATGGCGGCGCGATCATTCAGGGCCAACATGACGATGGCAGAACGGAAACATGGCAGACCCGCTTTGTTGTTGATGCTTCTGGGCGCAACACTTTTCTTGGCAATCGTTTTAAAAGAAAAACCCGTAACCCAAAACACAACAGCGCCGCAATTTATGCTCATTTTTCTGGGGTTGAACGTAAGTGCGGCAAGAAAGCGGGCAACATCACTATTTTCTGGTTTGAGCACGGCTGGTTCTGGTTAATCCCCCTCAAAGATGGTGTGACCAGCATTGGTGCAACAGTATGGCCGCACTATATGAAAACGCGTGGCGAGCGTACGGTCGAGCAGTTTTTCTTCGACACCATTGCGCTCTGCCCACAACTTACTGAGCGCCTTAAAGATGCGACGTTGGTCTCCGAGGTGGAAGCGACAGGGAATTTTTCTTATAGTTGCGGCCATAGCCATGGCTCCAATTATGTGCTGCTGGGAGATGCCTACGCTTTTATTGACCCTATATTTTCATCCGGTGTTTTATTGGCGATGAAGAGTGCCTTTGCAGGAGCTGATGCAATTAATGTTCACTTAACCACGCCAGAGAAATCAAAAACGGCTTTTGCACGTTTTGACAAGATTGTGAAGCATGGGCCAAAGGAGTTTTCCTGGTTTATCTATCGCATGACCAATCCAGCCATGAGAAATCTGCTTATGCAGCCCGGTAACGCGGTAAAACTGAAAAAGGCGTTGCTTTCGATGTTGGCGGGAGATATCTATGGAAAAACGCCAATCTGGAGTTCGCTGTGGGCTTTAAAAGGGGTTTACTATATCACTTCGTTATTTAATTTGAGGCGAACGATCACCGCTTGGCGACGTCGTAAAGTCAATATCATGGTTGATGATGGGGATGTTGCGCCGAAGCCATGAAACCGCCGCCTCCCTTATCTGTTTACCATCTACGCGGTGCTCAGCCACTTGAGTACTCCTCACGTGGGGTGCGTGAACGAGCACTTGCATGTGTAGCATTTGATAATAGTGTAGCGCAAGCTGAACTCGCGGCTATTCCTCTCGTACAGGTCAATACAGCGGTGTTAGGCTCTGATGAGGCGCCACTGGAATTGTGGTGCGCCGAAGGGAAGGTTTCATCAGGCGAATTTGAGAGTGGCCAATATCGCTACAATAATGAGCTGTTATTCGGCCATGTCACTCTGGCTGAATCTGATTTTATAGCGGTAAAGAGTGAATCAGCAGAGAGCATACCTCCACTACAGCAGGCCACAAATAGTGCTTTTCGTGCGATATTCAATTTGCTTGATCAGTTGGGCTACCCCCATATGCTGCGAATTTGGAACTACTTCCCAGCCATTAATGTAGAAAGTTATGAGCTTGAACGTTATCGCCAATTTAATGTGGGCAGGCAACAGGCGTTTGTTGCTTGCGGCCGTTCGTTAACGGAAGACATACCAGCCGCCTGCGCACTGGGAACAGCGGGAGGGGCGTTGGTGATCTATTTCATTGCGCTGCGAGGTAAACCGTTGGCTATCGAGAACCCACGACAGGTCAGTGCTTACCATTACCCAGCCGATTATGGCCCCAGTGAACCTACCTTTTCACGTGCAAGTCTTGCCCAAATTAACGGGCAAGAAGTGCTTTTTATCTCTGGAACCGCGAGTATCATCGGCTATCGTAGTGTGCATATCGGGGACGTATTAGCACAGACTAAAGAGACGTTGGCCAATATAAAAGCCGTTGTTAAAGAGGCGAATAAGGTTGCTACTAAAAATGAGTACGGTTTAAATAGCCTCTCCTACAAGGTTTATTTACGGCGGCCGCAAGATTTCGAGGTCGTGCGTAACATGTTACAAGAGGTGGTAGGTTCTGATGTTCAAGCGACTTACTTAGAAGCAGATATTTGCCGCCAAGATCTCCTAGTCGAGATCGAGGCGATTGCGGGTATTCCTTTTGAAACCTTGTAACCCGGCTTAGGCATAAACCGAATGTCAGCCAGGTTGTGGTTTAGTTTTTGATTCTGATGAAACGAGTCTTATACACCTTTTTGGAATACTGCGCGCTCTATTTAGGCCTCGGCTTGTTAGGCTTACTGTGCTTACTGTGGATGCCCATTGCGACAATACTTAACTTTGTGCTCCCAAAAGCATCTGCTGGGCGGGTAGGGCGCTTGGCCATCATGGCGGGGTTTTATCTCTATATTCGCTTTCTTTCCTTGATGGGAGCGTGTCGTTTTGACCTCAGCGCACTTGATTCGCTACGAGGGGAACCCGCGATGATTATCGCCCCTAACCACCCTTGTTTGCTGGATGCCGTGATGGTGATCTCGCGCTTGCCAAACGTGACATGCATCATGAAAGCGTCGTTGATCGATAACATATTCCTAGGTGCTGGTGCCCGGCTGGCACACTATATCCGTAATGGCTCTACCATTAAAATGGTACTTGACGCCGCAAACTCAGTGCGTGATGGAAATCACTTGCTAATTTTTCCTGAAGGCACACGCACCATACGCCACCCAGTAAACCCCATTTTAGGGGGGATAGGTTACATTGCTCACCGTGCAGGGATGCCAGTACAAACGGTATTTATCGAAACAGACTCAGCGTATCTCAGTAAAGGCTGGCCACTGTTTCGTAAACCATCGATGCCGATTACCTACCGTATTCGGCTGGGCAAACGGTTCGAGCCTCAAGCGGATATTAAATCTTTTACTGCGGCGTTGGAGCAGCACTTTATTGATGAGTTAGATGGCACTCAAACAGTCAGCTTACTTTCCAAATAATGGCCCATTTCAATTCGCTTTAGAATTGTGAGAGGATAGCCTTTCGCTCCTCACGGTTACTATTAATGCTATGGACAGACCTTCCAGTACGCATCTGGTTTTGATCCCCAGTTATAACCCCGGAAAAAATGTTTACGAGACCGTTGCTCAAGCGCGCGCACTCTGGAACCCCGTGTGGGTGATTGTTGATGGTAGTGATGACGGTACGGCGGAAGGGCTGGTAGAAATGGCTGCATCAGATAATGGATTACAAGTTGTTCTCTTGCCAAAGAATAGTGGTAAAGGGGCGGCAGTGCTTCACGGGAGTGAGCTTGCACTGCAGCTTGGTTACACACATCTACTTACGATGGATTCAGACGGGCAACACCCTGCTGACTTGATTCCTGAGTTTATGCGGGTTTCTGTGGAACACCCTAGCAGCATGGTACTTGGAACCCCGCTCTTTGATGATAGCGCACCTGCACTGCGTGTTAAGGGACGGAAAATATCAAATTGGTGGGCTAACCTAGAAACCTTGTGGGCAGGTGTGGGCGATTCACTCTTTGGTTTTAGAGTCTATCCGCTTAACCCTTTGTGCGAAATTATGCGTGATAGGGTTTGGATGCGCCGCTTCGATTTTGACCCAGAAATAGTTGTGCGCATGTGCTGGAAAGGGATCAAGCCTATTAACCTGC
>JALSHQ010000097.1 GCA_026982145.1 Gammaproteobacteria bacterium
AGCACGTGCATACGCTGCCGTAATTTCAACAGGTACCTTGTTGGGATTTTCCTTCACACTGGACGAACCCGCCAGCCGCTTCCAGCGCGGCTGTTCTTTATTAAGTTGATCAATCAACTCAAGCGCGCGCTCATGCTCTTCGTTTTCAATATAGGCGTAAAAGAGTGAAAGCTGAACTGCGAGGGAGGGCTTGCCCATCGATAACGCTTCAAGATAGAGGTCGCGTGCTTTAGCGGGCTGCTTGAGCTGAAGATAGGCATCAGCAGCAGCGATCAGCGCATGCTTGGGAAACTTCGCTGACTGCTTAACAAGCGCCTGGTAGAGTGATGTCACTTCCGACATGCGCTGCAACACCTGCAAGGCGATCATCAAGTCAAACGCCACGCGCTGATACTGGCGGCTCTGCCCTTTGCCTGCTGCGCTCAACACCAACATGCGCTGTTTAAGCGCCTCGACGGTCTGTTCAAGCATTGCCACCTGCGCACGCTTATCATCATCTGAGTGCGCTGGAAGGCGACTCCAGCGAATGGAAATTGCTGACACATCACTCATGATCGCCGCTTGCTCATCCGAGTTCAGCAAACCGCGATGGCGCTTCATCATGCTTGCGGCAAGGTGCGGGGCACCCAAGCGATGGGTCATAAGAATGCGACCTCGTAAGGCGCCATCATGGTTAGGTTTGTGCTGAAGAATCTCTTCGTAACAGGCAAGTGCTGCAAAGTAATCTTTGAGCGAAATATGGGCATATGCTGTCGCTTCAAGCAGTGAAAAATAGTCACTGCCCTCAGCGTCCCGATGCGAGGCCAATAGTGCCAGCGCTTGTGCACCTTGACTGTTCTCACTCAAAGCAAGCGCAAGCCCCAGCCGACTCTGCTGCCGTTGGGGGGCGCGTGCTACAGCGGCTTGGTAGGCCTGAATAGCGAGGTCATACTGCTTTAAGTTTCGCGCTGACTTGCCAATGGTTTCGAGCATGTAAGGTGGGAGCTGCTCCAACGACAAATGCTCAGTTTGCTGCAACACTTCAGCATCGCGCTCTGCCCACCCCAAAATTGCAATGTAGTCATAGTGATATTGCGCTCTTTCCGGAAAGCGGGCGCGCAAATCGGCCAGCTGCGCTAACGCCCGCGGGTGTTCCCCTGCACGCGCAAAGCTCAGCGCCTCTTGGTGAAGCGTTGTTGCGCGATCTTCTGCTTGAGCCATCGCTGCACTTGCCAATAGCACAACACTCAATAGTGCGCAGCAACCAAACAAAGTTCTATCCATTTTAAGCAGT
This sequence comes from Gammaproteobacteria bacterium, assembly GCA_026982145.1. Taxonomy (GTDB): domain Bacteria; phylum Pseudomonadota; class Gammaproteobacteria; order SZUA-140; family SZUA-140; genus SZUA-76. Next base: position 1,274 of record JALSHQ010000097.1, read on the forward strand.
ATCTTTACATCAAGTTGGTGGTTGCGGGAATAGCCAGTTTATCGGACGAAAATAAATTCTCTTTATTTCTCAACTAAAACAGACACCAAAGTATATCTCACGCTGCTTGCCGACAGTGGCGATTGCTAACAACGAACCACCAGCCCGCCTAACCAATAAAGCTAGAATGATGCCTGCGCCCACATCCACAGCTTGTCAGTATCGACCGAGATGGTGCCTGCATCATAGCCCGCGTATTTCACCCCAACTGCGTAGTGTTTAGAGAGCTTTTTTGCTACCAGCAGGTTAACTTCTGAGCCGTAATCTGCACTGCCCTCATCTGCACTGTATTCATGGTAAACCGCCAGCAGCTTCACCCCAGCGACTTGACCTTCAACAGAGAGATAGGCGTCTTGCAGCCCGGCGGCAGGCGTGTTTAAAAACTTGTCTGCCCAGCCATTAAAGGCATGGCCGGTTGCCAATGGCGTTGCAAAGCCGTAAATACCATCGCCACCCAGCACCTCATAACCCAGCTTCGTGGTAATGCCGACCACCGTAACACCCGCCTCCAGCAGAGTGTAATCAGCATCCACTGTTGCGGGTGCATCAGCAAAATCATTTTGCATCGCAAACTCAGCAGTATAGTGTAGCTTCAGATCCCCTGCTGGCTGTTTCCCGCTGAACCGCAGACCCAGTGTCTGGCTATCTGCAATGGAGTTTTTATAATCAAACATGTAACCATAAGCCGTGAGCTTACCTGCGCTCAGCCCACTATATGAGATATTCAATAGCTGCCCTGAAATTCCAATGTGCTGCGCCTTAATGTTATTCACACCACCCAGATATGTATATTTAACCTCGGTATCAGGCAATGATTTATTGACGACCATTAAGGCATCAAAGGTCTGTTCATTTTGGCGCCAACCCACATTGCCTACAAAGCGAGCATTATCAAAAATAATTCGCTGCCGACCCGCTGTCACGGTGGTGCCCCCGTTCGGCTGATAGCGAACAAACCCTTGGTTCACTTCTGTGCTTTCAACATCCACCACGAATGGGTAGGCTGTGAGGCCATTGGCACTGCTATTAAAGCGCTCACTGCCGACCACAGAAACATCCTCAAATTCAACATAAGCGCTAAAGTCAGCAACTTCACCCGTTTGATACCCAATACGCGTTCTCACCGTCGATGCTTCCGCCTTTTCAGTGATCCCTTCTTGGTCAACGATTTCGTAACGATAGCGCAAGCTCGCCGAGCCTGTCCCTTCTACCAGCGCTTTGGTCACAGCACTCTCGGCATGTACTGCTGAAAATGGCATGACCATAGGCAACGTTGCAATCATTATTCGAGGTACCCAGCGTATAATAGAAAACCCTCTTATGGCCATGTCGTAACTCCCCAATCAATTTTAAATATAATAATATTAGGATTACACACTATAGCTCGCTTTTCGACATAAAGGCTTAGCCCTGATCGAGCAAGTGGCGTAACATCGGAAGATATTCTACCCTAGCTCATCAGAAAGCCCACTATATTTGCTTTCGAGTTAAAGGGGGTTAATTTTCAGAACAATCTAGCCATGTTAGTATCGATCACTATTTAGTAGTGACCTGTTAGCGAAGTGATAGAAAGGTACCATAATGGATAAATTCTCTGCCGGTGAAATCATCGAATCAATCGCAGAAATCACAAAGCATGTAGACCGCGACAAGCTTGAAGCTAGTTTAGCCAACACACTTCATGAGCGGTTAGAGATAGATCGCGTTGCCATTTACAAAGTTCACTACCAGTATAATCAACCAAAGCACCTGCTCATGCTGGAGGTAGTCGGTGGGAAATTGCACATCTATAACCTTGAGCAAGCCACTCGCAAAGCCCCCCCATCTCCCCCTGTTATTGAACAGTTAGATAACTGCCTAAAAAATAAAAGTGCAGCTGTCATTGCGCTCTCTAAATATAAAAATGTATTTTTTCAACCGACACTGAATCACCTCAATGAAGTGGTCTCTATCTTTACACTATCTTGCAATGAAAATAGCTACCAAGGCACTGAGAAATCGATGAAAGGCTACTTTCAGGTCTACCGTAATTACCTTAAGCTCTTGAACGAAAGTGAGCACGACACGCTGACCGGGCTGTTAAATCGCCGCACCTTTGACCGTGATCTCGATAAATTAATGACGGAATGGCAAGAAAAAATTGTCTTAGAAAGCGACGATAGCAACCACGTTAATCGTCGTTCTGGCCATAGTGAAAATGGAAATTGGCTGGCGGTCGTCGACATCGATTTTTTCAAACGAATTAATGATGAATACGGCCACCTGTATGGAGATGAAGTACTGTTATTGTTGGCCAATATTATGCGTGAATCATTTAGAAACTATGACAAAATATTCCGCTTCGGCGGTGAAGAGTTCGTCGTTATTTTGCGTGACACCGGCCAAGAAGGCGCAGGTACCGCCCTTAACCGCTTTCACAAAAAAGTAGGTGACTTTCACTTCCCGCAGGTTGGCAATATTACCGTTAGCATCGGTTATGAAGAAATTGCCAATCAAACGATTCCCTCTGAAGTACTGCGCCTAGCCGATGATGCGCTCTACTACGTTAAGGAACACGGCCGTAACGGCGTGCGCTGTTACGGAGAGCTGCTAGCTGAAGGGAAAGTGAAAGTCGTACAAGCACCCGTTCATGATGATATTGAGCTGTTTTAACACGGCTCCAACCCGCAACCCCATATCAATTCCACACATCCAGAAAATCATACCCCTCTTTTAAGATTGATTTCAGTTTCACTTGCTAGGCTGCCTCTCTAAACAGTATTTGCAGGAGATGGTCATGCATAAAACCAATGAAGTGAAGGTATGGGACCGTTTTGTCAGGTTTTTCCACTGGAGTTTGGTCGCCACTTTTGCGCTCTGCTACCTAACGGAAGATGATTTCATGGATATTCATGTCTGGAGCGGCTACGCGATCATGCTGCTGCTAGCGCTGCGTTTTGCGTGGGGGTTTTTGGGCACTGAGCACGCCCGTTTCTCTGACTTTGTTTATCGCCCCACAACGGTGTGGCAATACCTTAAAGATGCACTCTCACTGCGAGCCAAACGCTATATGGGGCACAACCCTGCAGGCGGCGCGATGATTGTTATGTTTTTTATTAGCCTGATATTGGCCACGGTATCCGGCGTCGTGCTTTACGGTGCAGATGAACATGCAGGCCCACTGGCGACGTTAATGAGCGGCGTGAGCGAATCGACTGAAGAGCTACTCGAAGAAGTGCATGAATTATTCTCTGAATTTACTCTGCTACTCATCTTAATTCACATCGGCGGTGTGCTTTTCGAAAGTCTGCTGCACCGTGAGAATCTAGTGAAGGCGATGATCAATGGCTACAAAAAAGT
>JALSHQ010000098.1 GCA_026982145.1 Gammaproteobacteria bacterium
AGAAACGATGTTGTAACCGCGCTCCTGCATCACCGTTACCATCGCCTGCGCATTAGCCACAACCTGCTGCTGATAAACTTTGAATTCAGGCAACAACGCTTCTTTAAAAGCAACCGCTTTGCCTGCAATCACATGCATCAGTGGCCCCCCCTGAGTGCCAGGGAACACCATCGAATTTAACTTCTTCTCAATTTCAGGGTTACGCTTCGCCAGAATAATCCCACCGCGCGGCCCCCGCAGTGTTTTATGAGTGGTTGAAGTGGTGACATCAGCAATATTGACCGGGCTTGGGTAGACCCCTGCCGCAACCAGCCCCGCCACATGCGCCATATCAACGACAAGGTAAGCACCCACCTTGTCGGCAATGTCACGGAAGCGCTGCCAGTCGACCACTCGCGAATAAGCACTAAAACCTGCGATGACCATTTTTGGTTTATGTTCCAGTGCCAATGCTTCCGCTTGATCGTAATCGATCTCACCCGTTGCATCGTTAAGGCCGTACTGCACAGCGTTAAAAATCTTGCCCGAAAAATTGACCTTCGAACCGTGTGTAAGGTGCCCACCGTGCGCCAAACTCATCCCCATAATAGTGTCGCCCGCATTCAACAACGCAAGGTAAACCGCCGCGTTCGCTTGTGAACCCGAGTGCGGCTGCACATTGGCGTAGTCAGCATTAAAAAGCGCTTTCAAACGGTCGATTGCCAACTGCTCAACGATATCGACATGCTCACAACCTCCGTAATAGCGTTTGAATGGGTAGCCTTCCGCGTATTTATTAGTCAACACCGATCCCTGCGCCTCCATGACGCGCGGGCTCGTGTAATTTTCAGAAGCGATCAGCTCGATATGCTGCTCTTGACGCACCGCCTCACACTCCATCGCCGAGAACAGTTCATCATCAAACCCACTAATTGTCATACTCGATGTAAACATCTATTCACTTCTCCATCTATCGCTCTGGCAACCGCGCGAGGTCGCCGAAAATTCGCTGCAAACTAAAGCGGGGTATGATACCTGATCACAAAAAATTACTCATTATCAAGATGCTACATCGCACTTAAAAGCCTCGACTGCCAAATCTAAATGCAACCACCATTTACACCTAACAAATACATGGATTTATTGAGATTAAAATCACATCCTCAAATAGCGCGCTGTTAACTTCTACTTCAAGACCTCAAATAAAACTCCTATCCAATTGTTTTATATATAAATTTACTGAGCACCCAAAATCAGACATATTAAATATTAAATTTCATGGATAGCGCATAATTAACGTATAATAGTCATAATATTGACAACAATCTGCATGGAACAATTTCTGCTTTTTATCGAGGAGGGACTCTTGAAAAGCAATCACGTAAATGACATCCTTCGCCCGACATAGCAGCACCTCAACGATCTTAAAGCTCTTGGAAATTTCCAAACAGAACCGGGCTGATTTTGACATTGTTCACGTCCATATCAAAAGTGTGCTTGCCGCTCAAGAGCTCGAACAGCAACGTCAACAGGAAGCCTACGGCACGCTGTTTTCAACGCTCATTACACACTATAGCCAACAGATCGAAGTTGGTAGCCCGCTCCATCAACACCTCACGCTGCTCAAGCTTAGGCTCGACAGTCAGCCCAGCACCTCTGAACTCAATGAAGTAAAAGGGGTGCTTGCTAAAATTACCACGACTGCTGATCTAACCCGTAGCACCCAACCGCAACAAACCGATAAGCGTGAGGCAACAGAAGCAAGCAGCAAGCGTTCTGCACCACAAGTCGACCCTGTTCCTGCACCGCTACCCATCACGCAGGGTTCATCGCAAAGCAGCAATGAGTTCATGTTTTTAGATGAAAAACGTAAGCGAATGGAAGAGATTCAAGCCGCTCTTTCACTCCATTTAGCGGAGGTGGCAGACCAGAACAGAGCATTAGGCGAGGCGCTCAATACCGAACGTGCCAACATCAATAATAGCCGTGACATTGGCGAATTGCAGGCACTGAAAGAGGCGCTCTCCAATGAGATTACCCAGCTGCTGCAAGGCCATGAGTCACTAGCAATTAAGCTCGACAGCGCCAGCAAGTTCATGAGAATTATTGAAAGCGAGGGTCACGAGCTCAATGATGAGCTTAAAAAGGCGCACACCTTAAGCCTGACTGACGATCTGACTCAGTTGCCTAACCGGCGTGCCTTTATTAAGCGCATCGAAAACGAGGTGTCACGCGTGCAGCGCTATGAGTATCCGCTCTGCCTCGCACTCATCGATCTTGACTCATTTAAAGCGATCAATGACCGCTATGGCCATACCATCGGCGATGAAGTGCTGTGTAGCTTTGCCGAACGTGCTCTCTCCGGCTTCAGACACCATGATCTTGCATCGCGATATGGCGGGGAAGAATTTGCAGTGATTCTACCCAACACCGATATCAATGGTGCTCAACGCGCGCTGGAAAAGGTGCGAGGACGCACCAGCCAGTGCACCTTTCAGTTCGATGGTGACACTTATCCTATCCCGACATTTTCTGCCGGGATTGCGCTTTATGCAGCAGGAGAAACGCCCGCTTCTCTGATTGAACGCGCCGACAAAGCGCTCTACCGCGCTAAGCGCATGGGACGTAACCGGATTGAAACAACAGAAATTGAAGAGACGAGTGAGATGGAGATGGATACAGTTACATCATCTCACCACGCGCCACCTAAAGTTGAATAGCGCTTAAAATAGTAGCACCGATCGATCAAGGTTGGTCGCCCACCCCTTCGCCATCATCTGCCCCCTCTTTTTTAACCGGCATCAGGTCCTGCTTGCTAATGCCCAATGCCAGTGCTGTGGCACTCGCCACATACACCGAGGAATAGGTGCCGACAATCACACCAATAATCAGCGCGGTTGCAAAGCTGTGAATAATCTCGCCACCCAGCACGAAGAGTGCGCACAATACAAAGAGCGTTGTGAGCGATGTTACCAAGGTGCGTGACAACATCTGGTTAATCGAGCGGTTTGAAATCTCCACGGGCGTCCCTTTACGCATCTTGCGAAAGTTTTCACGAATACGGTCAAACACCACGATGGTGTCATTCAGCGAGTAACCGATCACCGCCAAGATTGCAGCCAACGTAGTGAGATCAAACTCAAGCTGCAGAATGGAAAAGATGCCCAGCGTAATCACAACATCGTGAACCAGCGCTACAACTGACCCTACCGCAAAACGTTTTTCAAAGCGCAAAGTGATATAGATCAGGATGCCAAACAGCGCATAAATCATGGCCAAGCCGCCATCTTCCGTGAGTTCTTCGCCCACTTGAGGGCCAACAAATTCAACCCGTCGCATCTCTACTTCATCTGAATTAGGGCCACTATGGAGCGCATTCAGAACATCAGTACTAAGCTCAGCATTACTCATGCCATCGACCGGAGGAATACGTATCAACACATCTTTTGATGTGCCAAAATGTTGAGCGATGGCATTGCCGTAACCTGCATCTGCCAGTGTGCCGCGCACCTCGCTAAGGTCTACAGTGCTGTCATAGCCCATTTCAATCAAGGTGCCACCGGTAAAATCAATGCCGAGGTTCAAGCCGCGCGTTGCCAGCGAACCTACTGAGATCAGCACAACAATCAGTGAGAATATTAGCGCAAACTTGCGTTTGCGCATAAAATCGAATGAGGGTTCTTTATCGAACATATGCATTTAATTATTCATCCATTCGTTGCCGCTAAATCGCAAGCTTATCAACTTTGCGACCGCCATAAATCAGATTAATCACGGCGCGCGTTCCCATGATCGCGGTAAACATCGAGGTGATAATGCCAATCGACAAGGTGATCGCGAAGCCTTTAATCGGCCCCGAACCAAACGTATAGAGCACTAGCGCGGCAATCAGGGTGGTGATGTTGGCGTCAGCAATGGTCGAAAGCGCTTTGTCATAACCTGAGTTAATGCTTGCCTGAGGGGAGTTACCACTGCGGATCTCTTCACGGATGCGCTCAAAAATCAGCACATTGGCATCAACCGCCATCCCCACCGTCAATACGATGCCGGCGATTCCCGGTAATGTAAGTGTCGCCTGCAGCATCGAAAGTACTGCAACGATCATGACTAGGTTAACCGTCAGTGCAATATTGGCGACCAGACCAAAAACGCGATACCACACCGCCATAAAAATCATGACTATAATAAAACCTGTCACCACGGATGCAACACCTTGGTCAATGTTCTCCTGCCCCATGCTTGGCCCCACTGTGCGCTCTTCAACAATTTCAATTGGCGCCGCCAGTGCGCCAGCTCTTAATAACAATGCAAGATCTCGCGCTTCATCAGTGCTGTCTAACCCGGTGATCTGGAAACGTTTACTGAACTGGTCACGAATCACGGCAACGTTGATCACCTCTTCGATCTTCTTCTTGCGTTTAACCAAAACGCCATCAATGCGCTTGGTATCCACCTTGTTTTCGATAAAAACCACCGCCATCGGCTTGCCGATATTTTCGCGGGTAATTTCGGCCATCTTGCGAGCACCTTTACTATCGAGCGAGATGAAAACCGTGGGGGATCCATTTTGCTGCTCAATGCCTGATGCCGCATCAATGATCTGGTCACCCGTGACGATGATGCGCTTTTTCAGCAAGATAGGGCTGCCGTTACGCTCTTTATAAAGACGGGT
>JALSHQ010000099.1 GCA_026982145.1 Gammaproteobacteria bacterium
TCCGAGCGCAGAAAACCTTCTTTATCGGCATCGAGAATAGCGACCAATGAAACCTCTGGAATATCAAGACCTTCTCTTAATAAGTTAATCCCAACTAGCACATCGAATTCACCCAACCTCAAGTCACGTAGAATTTCCATCCGCTCAACAGTATCGATATCTGAATGCAGGTAGCGCACACGAACACCATGCTCTTCAAAGTATTCAGTGAGATTTTCAGCCATCCGTTTGGTCAACGTGGTTGCTAGCACCCGCTCTTCAAGCGCGACTCGCTTACGAATTTCTGAGAGCAGATCATCCACTTGTGTTGTCGCGGGGCGCACCTCAATCTCCGGGTCAACCAGACCGGTCGGTCTTACCACCTGCTCAGCAACCGCCTCACTGTGTTCATTTTCATACGCCCCCGGCGTCGCCGAAACATAAATGGCCTGTGGTGCGATGCGCTCAAACTCCTCAAAACGCATCGGACGATTATCCAGCGCCGACGGTAAGCGGAAGCCATACTCCACCAGCGTTGTTTTCCGTGACCGGTCTCCCTTAAACATGCCGCCAATCTGCGGTATCGTCACATGGCTTTCGTCGATCACCAGTAGTGCGTTATCAGGCAGATAGTCAAATAACGTCGGCGGTGCGCCACCCGGCTCTCGCCCTGAGAGGTAGCGTGAGTAATTTTCGATTCCGGAGCAGTACCCCAGCTCTTTAATCATCTCCAGATCAAAAATCGTGCGCTGCTCTAGCCGCTGCGCCTCGACCAGTTTATTGGCTTGATGCAACTGCGCCAACCGCTCACGCAGCTCATCGCGAATTTTCTCCATCGCCCCGACCAGCGTCTGTTCTGGGGTCACATAGTGACTTTTTGGGTAGATCGTCAGACGCGGCACTCGGCGCAACACTTCGCCCGTGAGCGGGTCAAAATAGCTGAGTGTCTCAACTTCGTCATCAAAGAGCTCAACCCGCACCGCTTCAAAATCTGATTCGGCAGGAAAAATATCGATCACATCACCGCGCACGCGGTAGGTGGCGCGGTGCAGCTCCACATCATTACGGGTGTATTGCAGCTCCGCTAGGCGGCGCAAGATATCGCGCTGGTCGATCAGCTCACCCTTCGAAATATGGAGCACCATGCTGAGGTAAGCGCGCGGGTCACCGAGGCCATAGATTGATGAGACTGAGGCGACGATCACCGCATCTTGACGTTCCAGCAGCGCTTTGGTCGCGGACAGGCGCATCTGCTCGATATGTTCATTGATCGAAGCATCCTTCTCAATGAACATATCCGACGATGGCACATAGGCTTCTGGCTGATAATAGTCGTAATAAGAGACAAAGTACTCAATCGCATTATCAGGGAAAAACTCTTTCATCTCACCATAGAGCTGTGCGGCCAGCGTTTTATTCGGCGCCATAATAATTGTGGGGCGCTGCACTTGCTGAATCACGTTGGCTATGGTGAAAGTCTTGCCTGACCCCGTGACGCCCAGCAGTGTCTGCGAAGCAAGACCGTCATTCAACCCATCGACAAGTTGTCGAATGGCGTTGGGTTGATCGCCGGCTGCCTCAAAAGGGGATGAAATTGAAAATCTTTGGCTCATAGGGATTCTGTAAACTGACTTTCTCAAGTATATTACAGACAGCCGATAGAGGTTTAACAATTTGCGAGAAAGGATAATAAAAGTGGAACTATCAGCCCGTGTACAGCGCATCAAACCCTCCCCCACCTTGGCGATCACCGCACGTGCAGCGCAACTCAAGGCCGAAGGTAAAAATATTATCGGGTTCGGTGCTGGCGAGCCGGATTTCAACACGCCGGATCACATCAAGGCCGCTGCCATTGAGGCGATCAATGCGGGCTTTACCAAGTACACAGCCGTTGCCGGGACACTCGCACTAAGAGAAGCCGTCGCTGAGAAGTTCTTACGAGACAACCAGCTTGAATACACGCCGGAGCAGATCCTTGTCTCAGTGGGTGGCAAGCAGAGCTTTTACAACCTAGCACAAGCGCTGTTGAACCCCGGGGATGAGGTGATTATTCCTGCCCCTTACTGGGTCTCTTATCCCGACATGGTGCTGCTTGCCGAAGGAACCCCGGTCATCGTCTCAAGTGGTTTGGAACAGGGTTTCAAAATCACCCCCACACAACTTGAAGCGGCCATTACACCAAAAACAAGGTTGATGGTGATTAATAGCCCCTCCAACCCCACAGGTGCGGCTTACAGCCATGCTGAACTCGCTGCGCTGGGTGAGGTGCTGCGTAAATACCCCCATGTAATTGTCGCGAGCGATGATATCTACGAGCACATCGGCTGGTCTGCTGAGCCATTTAAAAATATTCTTACGGTCAACCCAGATCTTTACGAGCGTGCCATCGTGCTCAATGGTGTCTCCAAAGCCTATTCGATGACGGGCTGGCGTATCGGCTACGCTGGCGGCCCACTGCCGCTGATCAATGCGATGAAAAAGATCCAATCGCAAAGCACCTCTAACCCGACTTCCATTTCACAAGTCGCTGCTCAGGCCGCGCTCGAAGGTGATCAAACCTTTATTCAACAGATGAATGTCGAGTTCAAAAAAAGACACGATTTCATTGTTGGGGCGCTCAACCAGATCGAAGGTGTCGAGTGCCTCGCTTCGGACGGCGCATTTTATGCTTTTCCTAAAATGGAAGCGGCATACTCAAAACTGGAGGGGATTAAGAACGATGTCGACTTTGGTGAGTACCTCATCAATGAAGCAGGCGTTGCACTTGTGCCGGGGTCAGCCTTTGGTGCACCGGGTTACATGCGTCTCTCTTTTGCAACGACCATGGATAACCTTAAAGATGGCGTGGCACGGATTCAAAAAGCACTGAAATAACCACCGTGAATAGTTGTGATTAACCACGGGCTTTCCTAGGCAAGGCGATAAGCGTACTATGATATAGATTCATTTTTCACAAAAGCAAGGATGCCTTCGTGATTTCAGACAAACGCCTGCACAGCGGAAAACTGCACACAGCCGTGCCTTACGGTTTCACCCTGATTGAATTAATCATTGTGCTGGCAATCGCCTCAATTTTATTCCGCTTTGCTATGCCCGCATTTCAAAATCTCATCGCAAATAGTCGCATGACGACACAGATCAACACCATGATCACCAGCTTTAATCTCGCCCGAAGTGAGGCCGTTAAGCGGCATGACACTGTTGTCTTATGCCCCAATAACGAGGGGCGTTGCGCTAAACTTCCCCACTGGCACAACGGCTGGCTGATATTTGTCGATAAAGATTTTGATAGGGAGCTGGATGACGGCGAGGAAATCATCTACATCGAGGGGGCTAAAAAAGAGATCGAAATCACCTCTAGCCGCTACCGGCGGCGCGTGGTCTTTCGCAACCTCGGTTCATCTGCAGGCAGCAACGCAAGCTTCATATTTTGTGACCATAGAGGTTCATCAAAAGCACGTGCGATAGTACTCTCAAATAGTGGTCGTGCCCGCATTGCTGCCAAGAAATCAGATGGGAAGGCATGGAAGTGCAGTTGAAAAGGGCTTTCTTATTTTTTCAAACAAAACTCGCGATCGTTTTCCTCACCACTTCAATATTGATTGGCTTTGTAATGTAGTCATCCATGCCTGCATCTAGGCATTTTTCACGGTCACCCGGCAATGCGTGAGCCGTCATCGCGATGATCGGCATTCGCCCCCCGTGCACCTCAATTTTTTCTA
>JALSHQ010000100.1 GCA_026982145.1 Gammaproteobacteria bacterium
ACGGTCACGACTTAACGCCACCGCAATATTGAGCGGCCCGGCAATATCATCCGCATCAAAACCGATACTGCCCGCAATCTCGCCACGCTCAGCCCAAACATTCGAGAGCGTCTTTAACAGCGTAGTGGGCTGCCATTCACCACTCACCTCAACCGTGATGCCACGTGCCATCGGGAATAGCGTATTAAAATCGAAGCCGCGCACAATGGGGTGCCCACCGTAACCCGCCACTAACGTCATGCGAGGGTCATCAGTGCCAAAAAGCTGCATCCCGACTTGCGAGACATTAGGGTCGATAATCGTGCCGGGCAAGAACTCAACCCCCATCTGCTTACCGATGCCAGAGAGCCCAAATAGCTCACCCGGGTCTGCCAACCACAACAGGTTGCCACCACGATCGAGGTACCCCTGTATCGCCACCAACTCACCCGGCAACAGATCAGCCTGCGGCCCGGCGATCACCAGCAACGAGGTGTTTTCCGGCACGCCTACGGTGCTTGCAAGGTTCAGCCCGTAGAGCTGCGCCCCTTTTGCCTCTAGCTGCTGCGCCCACGCTGAAAGGTCATAGTTGGCGGCCCCTAAAAAATCACGCTCGCCATGCCCCTGCAAGAAAGCGATCTTACGCTCCCCGCCGCGCAGCACCTTTTGCAGTGCGTTGCTGATGCCCTCTTCCGAAATCTGCTGCGTACGCGCCTGCTGCCCGCCCGACTCGACCACCATCTCACCTTCGGTGGTGATCTTCATCTCACGTACCCGTTGTGGATCAGCATCCGGGTTTACAAACTGTAATTTAATATCAGGTTGATGGCCTTGATAGCGCGCCACCAACTCACTGATATGTTTGCGCAACAGGGGAGTCTCCCGCACAAACACAGTAATTACGACCGGTTGCGACACCTCTTTTAGCAATGAAACTGTCACCTCCGACAACGTATTGCGCCCGTTCTCAGTCCAATCGGCATAGTAGTTATATTGAGTACTCAGCCAACCGGCAAGGCCAATCGCCCCCAGAAAAAGCGCCACAAACAGCAGGTTTTGCAATGCCATTAAGCGGCGAGATTTAGGCGTTACTTTCATTAGTGCTGTGTCCGCTCCGCATCTAGCCGACGAATCGACAACACTAAAAACAGTGTTATGAACAGCACGTAGTAGATGATGTCCGCACTATTAAAGACCCCTTTCAGCAGCGCTTCGTAATGGCGCAAGATCGAAAGGTAACCGAGCACATCACCCCCTTGTGCAGTGGCCGCACCACTGCTGCCGCCTGCCCAGTCCAGAATCCATAACAGCAGCAGCACTCCAAAGGTGCCGACCGCTGCCACCGTGGGCTGCGCAGTGAGTGAGGAGATAAACAACCCCACTGCAGCAAAGCTCGCCAGCAGTAAAAATAGCCCCAAGGTGGCGGCAGCAAGCACTCCGAAATCGAGCGAGCTTCCCAGCAAGAGTGACAGCGGCATTAGCAGAATCATGAGCAGCATGATCAACAGAAAAGTCATCACCCCAAAAAACTTTCCGATAACGATGGCCGTCATCGAAACCGGCGCAGCAAAGAGTAGCGACAATGTCTGGTTGCGCCGCTCATCGCTAATCAAACGCATGGTGATTAATGGCACCACCAGCAACAGCACCATCGCGGCATTACCGAGCAGCGGCACCACCACAATTTCAGTAATCCCCGGAGCCCCCGGCAACATCGGCAGGCGTGGTTGGAGCTGCACAAAAAAATCGACCTGCGCTAAAAACATATAGGCCAGAATCAATTGCACAACCGCAAGCACCGACCACGCCAGCGGTGATAAAAAAAGGCTGCGCAGTTCACGCCCGGCAATCGCAAAAATCACGCCGCCTCACCCTTGTGAGGAGCCGCGCCTAGCGTATGGCTGTCGCTGCTTGTGATCTCAACAAATACTTGCTCTAGCGTCATCCGTTCCGGTGTCAATTCATGCAGCCCCCAGCCGTTTGCGACCGCTTGCTTAACGAGTGCATCTGCAGGATCACCATCCGCCTCATAGTGGATACGCACACGCCCATCGGCTAGCAGCTCCGCCCCCTGCACACCATTAACCGTTTCAAGTTCCGCCATCGAGGGCACCCTACGCAGCGCAACCAATAACGTTGTCGCTTGCAGCTTTTCCCGCATCTGTGCGATCGATTCATTCAGCACCAGACGGCCACGATTTATGATCTGCACCCGGTCACAAACCGCATGCACTTCAGGCAGGATGTGGGTCGAGAGCACCACACTATGTTCGTTGGCCACATCGCGAATCAAATGGCGGATTTCACGAATTTGAATCGGATCAAGCCCCACTGTCGGTTCATCCAGCAACACGACTGAAGGCGAATGGATGATCGCCTGCGCAATCCCCACCCGCTGCTGGTACCCTTTGGAGAGGTTGGCAATCAGGCGTCGCCCCACCTCAGTTAAGCCACAACGCACTTTGGCCAGATCAATGGCAGCGCGCTGTTGCCCCCGTGATATACGGTTGATGCGCGCGCAGTAAGCGAGGTACTCATCCACAGTGAGGTCACGATAGAGTGGTGGCGTTTCGGGCAGATAGCCCAGCTCCGCCTTGGCCTCCATCGGTTGGTCGAGAATGTCGATGCCGTTAATCAACACTCGCCCTGCACTGGGTGCAAGCCCACCCCCGATGATCCGCATGGTAGTCGATTTACCTGCGCCGTTGGGGCCAAGAAAACCGAGCACCTCCCCACGCTTCACTTCAAAGCAGAGATCATGCACCGCACACAGCCCACCGTAATAACGATATAGGTTTTCAACAGTGATCAAGCTCGCCATACTCATGGCTCAATAGTACGTTCATCCCGATAACAATACAAAGTAGAATAGAAACGCCTTAAACTAATCTCACCATGAAGCAGATGACTAAACTCCTTGGCGTCGATACCGGCGGCACCTTTACCGATTTTGTATTGCTCGACGATGGGCAGCTGAAAATTCATAAAGTGTTATCGACCCCGCACGCACCAGAAGCCGCCATCATTCAAGGCGTCACGGAACTTGGCCTACTTGATAAGCCTCTTCAGATCATTCACGGTTCAACCGTCGCCACCAATGCGGTGCTCGAAGGTAAAGGAGTGCGCACCGCCTTCATCACCAACCACGGTTTGGGGGACATGTTAACCCTCGGGCGACAGACTCGCGCCGAACTTTATGAACTGCGCCCCACACCACTCTCACCTTCTGTGCCACGTGAGTTCTGCCTTGAGACCGGCGGACGACTCGGTGCCGATGGCACAGTGGTGGAACCGCTCACCGATGGCGACCTCGCGCAGCTAAAAAATCAGCTCGAACAGTTGCAGCCGCAGGCGGTCGCCATCAACCTGCTCTTTTCATTTATTGATGACCGCTTTGAAAAGACGATTGAAGCAATCATTCCCGAAAGCATTTTTGTCTCGCGCTCATCAAAGATTCTGCCGGAGTATCGAGAGTACGAGCGCGGCATCACTACCTGGCTTAATGCGTGGGTCGGGCCACTGGTCGCGGCTTATCTGCAGCGCTTAAGTGACCACCTGCCACAAGCCAACATTGCGGTGATGCAGAGCGCGGGCGGCACCATTGATGTCTCACTGGCAGGCAGTGAAGCGGTCAAGATGTTACTCTCGGGGCCAGCTGGGGGGCTTGCCGGAGCGCGCTATACCGCTGCGGCCAGCGGGCGGCAGCGGCTGCTCAGTTTCGACATGGGCGGCACCTCCACTGATGTAGCGCTGCTCGATAGCCGCCCCGATGAACCCCTCGCACTGACCAGCAAAGGCATGATTGGGCGCTACCCGGTCGCAGTACCGATGGTCGATATGCATACCATCGGCGCAGGCGGCGGCTCAATCGCCCGCCTTGATGCGGGCGGGCTGCTGCAGGTCGGCCCCGAATCAGCGGGCGCCCACCCCGGCCCCGCCTGCTACGGAAAAGGGGGCACCGCCCCCACTGTGACAGACGCCAACTTGGTACTGGGTCGCTTGCAAGCCAAGGCCTTCCTCGGAGGGGCGATGCCGTTGGATCTTGCCGCAGCACACCGTGCCATTGCCCCCATCGCCACCCCTTTGGGGCTAACGATAGAGGCGGCTGCAGAGGGTATCATCGAGATCGCCAACGAACATATGGCCCAGGCGTTGCGCGTTATTTCAGTACAACAAGGGGAAGACCCACGTGACTTTACTCTAGTCTCATTCGGCGGTGCGGGCGGGCTCCATGTCTGTGCGCTCGCAGAAAAGCTGGGGATGAAGCGGGCACTGGTGCCGATGCACGGCGGCGTGCTCTCCGCACTCGGCATGTTAACCGCACCACGTGCGCGCCAACTCTCACGCACCTTAAGCCAACCGCTACACACGTTAAGTGAAACAGAAATCACAGCACAGCTCGAACGGCTAAAACTTCAGGGAATCGAAGCGTTACAACAAGAGGGACTCAGCGCTGCAGAGATCACCTCGCAACCCTCTCTCGACCTCTGTTACCAAGGGCAATCGAGTACGCTAAATATTCCGTGGGTGATCACAAGCGCGACCATCGATGATATCAGTGCTCGATTTCACCAAACACATGAAACGCGTTACGGCCACCAACTCAACTGCGGCATTGAACTGGTTAACGTTCGCATGGGGCTGCGCGGGC
>JALSHQ010000101.1 GCA_026982145.1 Gammaproteobacteria bacterium
GCTACCTTGCCCAACTGAAAAAACGACTGCCCAAACGCATTCAAGACCCAGACCGCACTTGGTTTGCACTGGCCGCTTACAACATCGGCATGGGGCACCTACATGATGCACGCATCATCACCCAGACACGCGGCGGCAACCCTGACAAGTGGATGGACGTTAAAGAGAACCTGCCACTGCTGATGCAAAAGCGTTGGTATAAAAACACCAAATACGGTTATGCGCGTGGCAACGAGGCGTTACGTTATGTCGAAAATATCCGCAGCTATTATGACATTATGGTGTGGCGCACTGAGAACGAAAAACTGGAGCGCCCACTTAAAGTAACGCAGGCACAACCGGTACATCACTCCATTTTTGATCGCGGCGTGGAGGCGATGCCGGCGGTCATGTAAAGCGAGCTGGCGCGCCTCAACGACGGCGTTTGAAGAAATCTCGCAACAATGCCGCGCAAGGTGCCTCTAACACCCCACCATCACACGCCACATGGTGGTTAAACTGACCCGGCTGCATAAGATCGAAAGCGCTCACCACGGCACCTCTTTTAGCGTCATAGGCGCCAAACACTAAGCGCTCAATGCGCGCATGTACCATCGCCCCCACACACATCACACAAGGTTCAAGTGTCACATAGAGCGTTGTGCCACAAAGGCGATAATTGTTCACTATTTTGCCTGCTGTACGCAGCGCCATCACCTCCGCATGAGCAGTGGGATCATTCAATGCGATCGGCTGATTCCACCCCTCTGCTAACAACTCATGATCTTTAACCAGCACCGCACCCACCGGCACTTCACCTGCCAGCTCGGCACGCGCAGCCAGTTGAAGCGCATGCTTCATCCACTGCTGGTCAATTTCTAACGAATGACTCATCTCTATTCAATACCTTTAAATCTGACTACGCACGATACCTGCTTTAGTCCAAGCAGACTACCGACAAAAACCCAATGAACCAAAAAAGCACTCGCTGCTAGGCAACGCACCCCAAACGGGCAAACAATGGTGACAAGATAGTAAAACCTTACAGTTATTCATTGTTTATATTAGGTTTTGTAATATGGCGCGAATATTGCTTGAAGGCTCACATCAATCTTATCGTAATGGAGCGGCACCCATGTCACCAACAAGCAATACCGATCATTCGAAATTTACCCTTTTCGAATTTTCCGGTAAAACACGCATCCTGCACCTGACCTGGTTCGCCTTTTTTATGAGCTTTGTGGTGTGGCTAGGCCTCGGTCCGATGATGCCTTTTATCAAAGAGGCACTCTCATTGACCGACCAACAGGCCAAGGTGCTGTTAATCCTTAACGTTGCACTGACGATTCCTGCGCGCGTTATTGTCGGCATGCTGGTCGATAAATATGGGCCTCGCATTATGTACACCGCCATTCTGGTGTTGGGCGGCCTCATCAGCATCGGCTTTGCATGGGCCAACAGTTACGACCAACTCGCGTTGATGCGCTTTCTTGCCGGCTTTATTGGTGCCGGGTTTGTCGTTGGCATCCGCATGATCAGCGAATGGTACCCCGCCAAACAGACCGGCACCGCGCAGGGCATCTATGGCGGCTGGGGAAATTTTGGCGCTGCGGGTGCTGCAATGACACTACCGTTCATCGCCACCGCTATCGGCGGCGATGAGGGTTGGCGTATCGCACTGACTGCTGCAAGTGTCGCCACCATCGCCTATGGACTGCTCTATTTTCGCAGCGTCACCGACACCCCGAAAGGCTCGACCTACTTCAAACCCAAAAAAAGCGGCGCGATGGAAGTCACCAGTAGAGGGGATCTGATTCTCTACATTTTAATGAACATCCCGCTCTATCTTGCGCTGGGCGCGCTAACCTGGAAACTCTCCCCGACCCAGATGGGGTTGATTGGAGAAAACGACTCATACGCTATTTATGCAGCACTCGCACTCACTTATATGTTGCAGGTATGGAAAATCTGGCAAGTGAACTCGCACATCTTAAAAAAACCGGTGCCCAAGCTACACCGTTATAAATTTAAACAAGTTGCCATTCTCGATTGGGCCTACCTCGTCACCTTTGGCACAGAGCTGGCGGTTGTCTCCATGCTGGCGATGTTCTATGTTGAATGGTTTGAACTCCCCAAAATCACTGCCGCACTACTCGCCGGTATCTACCCTTTTATCAATTTGGTTGCGCGCCCCGGTGGCGGCTGGGTGAGCGATCGCATCGGGCGAAAACTCACACTCATCATCGTCTTCGCAGGCATCACCACCAGTTATTTCGTGCTCGGCATGGTCGAAAAGAGCTGGTCTATCTGGGTCGTTGTCGGCATCACTATCATCGCGGGCATCTTCTCTAAAGCAGGCTCTGGTGCAGTCTTTGCGATGGTACCCTTAGTGCAACGACGCATGACTGGCCAGATCGCAGGCATGGCGGGTGCCTACGGAAACGTGGGTGCCGTCACCTTCCTCACCGTAAATTCTTTGGTGGATTACGATCAATTCTTCCTCGTCATCGGCATCGCCTCCGGCATTGTCTTCGCGTTGATTCTCTTTTTCCTCGAAGAACCCAAAGGACAGATCGCCGAAACCATGCCCGATGGCACCGTGCAGATGATCGACATCAAATAATATAAAAGCGAACCCCGCTCCTGTAGTGAGTTAGCCCTGCGCTGACTCGCTGCATTTTATGTTCAGATGAGGCAACATCAACGTATGACAACATCACTCAGCATCAACGCAGGCCAATACAGCGAGAAAGGAAACAAACCGCAGAATGAAGACTCCTGCGGCATCATGGTGCCAGAGGAGCCGACCCTCACCACCAAAGGGGTTGCCATCATTATCGCCGACGGCGTGAGTAGTTCCGAAGGGGGGCGTGAAGCTGCCGAGTCTTGTGTGCGCGGTTTTCTTAACGATTATTTCAGCACGCCGGAATCGTGGACAGTCAAATCATCAGGGCAGCGTATCCTCGGTGCGCTCAACCATTGGCTCTATAGCCAAAATCATCGCGCCGGTGCCACTGCTCAAAACCTGCTCACGACCATGAGTACGGTGGTCATTAAATCAACCACCGCACATCTGTTTCATGTGGGTGATAGCCGCATCTACCACATGTCGAAGCAAGGGGATCTTGAATGCCTAACACGTGACCACCAAACTTGGGCAAGCAATGAGAAAGCTTTTCTTAACCGGGCGATGGGCGCTGACACTCTGATTGAAATCGATTACCGCAACCTTTCTGTAGAAGAAGGCGATCTCTTTCTATTAACGACCGACGGTGTGCATGAGCACATTAGCCATAAAGAGTTAACCGCGACCCTGCGTAAAATGCGCGAACACCCCGAGCGTGCGGCAAAACATTTAGTACGGCGAGCCTTAAAAAACGGCAGTGATGATAATGCCACATGCCAGGTGGTGTTAATCGAACACCTACCTTTGCAAAATGAAGAAGAGTTTTTTCAACACCTGACAGACCTACCCTTTCCACCCAACCTTGAGCCGGGCATGTTATTGGACGGCTACAAAATCTTGCGTGAACTCCATGCCAGTAGTCGCTCTCAACTTTACCTCGCCGTTGACTCTGAAACTGAGACCATGGTGACCATCAAAACACCTTCGGTTAATTTTGAAGATGATGCGGAGTATATTGACGGTTTTCTACACGAAGAGTGGGTCGGCCGACGCATTAATAACAACCATGTGCTCAAGGTGCTTGAGCCGAAACAGCAACGGCGTTTTTTATACCACGTCACCGAATACATTGATGGCCAGACAGTACGAACATGGATCGATGACAACCCAAAATGCGCATTAGCTGATGTGCGTAACATCATTGAACAGGTCGCACAGGGGCTACGCGGCTTTCACCGCCAAGAGATGCTACACCAAGATTTGAAACCCGACAACTTAATGATCGATGAACATGGCACCGTGAAAATCATCGATTTTGGCTCCACTCGCATCGCAGGCATTCAAGAGATCAGCGCCCCGATCGAGCGTGGAAAGCTGCTCGGCACCTATGACTATGCGGCTCCAGAGTATTTCTTAGGCAAGCACGCTACTAATCGCGCCGATATTTTTTCACTGGGGGTCATCACTTACGAAATGCTCACTGGCGGCCAACTGCCCTACGGGAAACCGTTGTCAAAAAACATTCTCAAACATATCACCTATATCTCAGCCAAAACACATAACCCATCACTGCCTGAGTGGGTCGATGGTGCCTTAAAGAAGGCGACACATCTTAACCCTGAGCGGCGCTACCAGCTTCTATCTGAGTTTATTCACGACCTTCAAAAACCCAATCACGAGCTGGTGAGTAAAGAATTTCAACCCTTAATGGAGCGCAACCCTGTCGCTTTTTGGAGAGCATTAGCACTCATCTCTATTTTGGCTAACCTGATACTGCTGGTGATCTAAGGAAGATTGCATTGAGTGCCATTTGCCGATAACAGCAAGAGCGGCTCAAGAAACTAAGGTTCGGAGACTCTAAGGAATCTCTGATTAATTCTGAGCGAAGTGGATTGTGATCTAAAATGTTCAGCTTCAAGGCGCGAATCGCACGTAATAGCGGGCTATTGCGAAGATTTGCAACGTAGAAGATGGATATTTTAGGCGCAAGACACGAGTTCATGAATAAATCAGAGGTTCC
>JALSHQ010000102.1 GCA_026982145.1 Gammaproteobacteria bacterium
CATCCGGGTCTTGAAAGACGATGCCGACCTGACGGCGGATCTCAATCAGTGAATCTTTCTCTACCAGTACGCCATTGATATGCACTTGGCCGTGGGTGGGGAGTGAGACGCCGTTCAGGAGGCTCATAAAGGTTGATTTACCTGCGCCATTCGGGCCGATCAGCGCGACCTTTTCTCCGGGCTTGATTGAGCATGTCACGCTCTTCAGTACCGCATGACCATCCGGATAGGTGAAAAATACTTGGCTTGTTTCGATTGCTGCCGTGTTTTTAGACACGAGGCCTCCTGAATAATCGGTGTTAAAACCAGCTCTGTTTGGCCGGTAAAAAGAGCCCTGAAAAATCGAGCGTTAGCATGACGATGGCGGCCGAGAGCACGAGTATTGATTTGACATAGTCTTGCCGCTCTGATTTGAATGTTACCATCGTGTGCAGTTCGCCCTGATAGCCTTTAGAAAGCATCGCTTTATAGACCCGTTCCGAGCGTTCAAAGCTACGCACTAACAAGGTGCCGACGAAGTTTCCCATCACTTGCATGGTTTTGAGATCTGTCTTCATGACAAAGCCACGGGCGCGCATCGCAATTTGCATACGGCGCATCTCCTCGATAAAAACGAAGGTGTAGCGGTAAGTAAATAGCAGCATCTGCACCAATATTTTAGGGCACTTGAGGCGTTGCAATGCAATCATCGAGACATCAAAACGTGCGCTACCAAACATTGAAAAAGTGGTGAGAATAATGGCCACGGCTTTGATGAAAATGAGGGTGGCGAGTTGCAGTCCTTCCCAAGCAAATGGCAGGCCGATCACATAAAAAGCGGCTTCGCCAGGGTAGCTGAGTGGCATGATGATAAAAAATGGCAGTAGAAAGAAGATCACCCATTTGACGCTGCTAGCCACAAAGTCATAAGGCAGACTGCTCAGGCGCAAGATGCAGATGGCTAGGAAAAGTGCGATGCATGCTATCGGCAAGGTATTCAGCAGCGCCACACTGAAGACAAAGATGCCGAGTGTAAAGAGCTTAACGCGCGGGTCCCAGCGCTGTAGTGGTGATTCAAGTTTCGCGAATCGGTCGATATCAAGTGGCATAATGCTGACCCTCGTTATTGAGTGGCGGGGTGAGCATCACTTTGGGTTTTTCTTGGTTTTATCAGCAGCAATTCCAGCCGCTGCTAAAGGTGGCGTGGCGAGTGGCAACTGTCCGGCCAGCGCGTCGGGTTTTACCTTCGCTAAAAAGGCGGCGCAGGCACCGACAACCATGGCCTCAATAATCATCACCGGAATATGGGCGACGAGTGTGTAAATTGCGGTGGCGATAAACTCTTCGCCAGTCGTGACGAGTGATAGCGCAAGCACGATGCCTGAGCTAAAGATGGCTGCGGCACCCGCCAGTCCACCAAAGATCATCTCTTTCTTTTTAATATCGAAACGGTGGCGCAGTTGCCAGATGCCATATGCGATCAGCCCGCCGCCACCCAGCATCATGGTGTTCACACCGATGACAGTGACACCGCCGTGGCCAAAAAGAATGGTCTGTAAAATGATGCCGAGCATGATGGCGGGAAAGGCGCGTACGCCGAGTACAACGCCGACGAGTCCACCCAAGATGAGATGCACGCTGCTGGGGCCGATCGGGACGTGGATTAGCGAGGCGACAAAAAAGACAGAGGTGATGACCGAGACTTTGGGAATGTCATCGAGATCCAGCTGGCGCATCGTGTAAGCTGCCACAGCGATGGTGCCAATGAAGCCAGTAATGAGCACTGGCGCTGAAAGAATCCCGTCAGAGATGTGCATATTGTCTGAGTCTCAAATGATTAGGGTGTTACAAAAGGTATCGACGTATCACGAGCAAGGTTGAGGCGGTGGTCACTCAGTTGTGATACACCAACGAAAAGCACTACTGTTTGCGTACCTTGAAATACATGGCAATGCCGAACAGGCCAAAAATGAAGCCGATACCGCCGATAATATCAGCCATGGATTTCTCAGCACGCATGGCAGAGAGCTCTCGCATGAGGGGTTTGATCGCTTTGCCAACAGCACGCTCAACTTCGCTGCGCAGTGCTGTGTTGTCAATATTAATCGCAGTAACAGGGTTTAATGGGCCATCGGGTGTTCCGGGGGAGGCACTGTCTAGGTTAGACGGGGTCGCGGGGGGGCGTGAGGCGACGGCCTCTTCTTCTCCGCTCAACTCATCTTTCGTCAGCGTGAACTCTGCCTGATGCCCCATGCCGGCGTTAATCGTGATGCGTAGGTCGCTTAGTTGAGGGATGGCGAAGCTGAACTGGCCATCAACATCTGTGGTGCCCTGTAGCAGTTCTTTGTTGCTAGCATCAAAAACCTTTACGGCGCTATTTTTTGCCCTTTTTCCATCGACAAAATAGCCCTCAGCGAAAATTTCATTACCCTCGGCATAGGCAAACATGTTGAGTTTGTGGGCGAAAGCCGGGGGGGTGCTCAGGAGTAAAAGCGCGGTCAGAGCCGTGATAGCGCCTCGAGCTAAACGACTGCTGTTGGAAATAATTGCTTTGTTTTTAATATGATATGCTTTCACTGGCTGTAGCCCCCTAGTCGTAGTACAAATATTAGATATGTGGCACCCTAAAGTCAATCGATCTATCAATGGCGCTCGCTGGAGGCGCCTACACTGTTGATGAGGTAATAAAGATGTCTGAGTTGGTAAGGTTTGGTGTCTCCATTGATCACCACCTGCTGGATAAGTTCGATGAGTTGATTGGGCGTAAAGGGTATAAAAATCGCTCTGAGGCGATTCGAGACCTGATTCGTGATCACATGGTGGAGCAAGAGTGGGAGGCCGATGCCGAAACAGTGGGCACTTTTACCATGGTTTACGACCATCACACGCGTGATCTTTCGTCTCGTTTGACGCACTTACAGCACTCTTTTACAGGTGAGATCTGTTCGGTATTGCATGTGCATCTCGATCACAATAACTGCCTTGAAGTACTAGTGCTAAAGGGTAAAGCGCAGTTGCTGCAAAAACTGGCTGATAAGTTAGTCAGTGTGCGCGGTGTAAAGCATGGCAAGCTGACGATGACCACGACGGGTGAAGCGATGCCCGCGGGGCAGGGTGATCATAGCCATCTAGATGCCGATGATGGGCACCATCACGGCCACTCTCACGATTAATGTCCAATCTGAGTGTTGACAGCGCTGCTCACGGCAGGGTGTTTGCCGGCGTTCCAGCGCCTTCCTTGGCGAACCACCACCTGCAACGGGAGCGGTACCCGGCATTACCGGGGAGTCGATTTATAGTGTAAAGCGTTTGACCATATTGCCGAGCTGATTAGCCGCATTGGCCAGTTCTTCACTGCCACTTGCCGTCTGTTTTGCGCCGGTAGCCGTCTGCTCAGTAATTTGGCGAATCTCTACCATGTTGCGATTAATCTCTTCAGCCACCGCGCTCTGCTCTTCAGCCGCACTGGCGATCTGGGCATTCATATCAGAGATAGTACCCACAGACTCATTGATCGCTTCCAGCGCATGTCCCGCCTTAGTGGCTTTTTCTACGCTTGCTTGAGTTTGAGTGCGGCCACTTTCCATGGTGCTGACGGCATTACCGGCGCTCTGTTGAATACGCTCAATCATCGATTGAATTTCCTGCGTTGAGGTTTGAGTACGACTTGCCAGTGTGCGCACCTCATCGGCAACCACCGCAAAACCGCGCCCCTGTTCACCCGCCCGCGCTGCCTCAATGGCGGCATTCAGTGCGAGCAGATTGGTTTGTTCTGCAATGTCACGAATCACATCGAGCACCGAACCGATCTCTTGGCTTTCGGTCTCTAGGCCATGAATTACATCTGCTGCACCTTCAACTTCTCTTGAGAGGTCGTTGATTGATGAGATGGTTTCGGCAACGATCTGATTCCCCTCTTTAACGCGCTCATCAGCAATGCGTGCAGCATCTGCAGCATTTTCAGCACTCCTTGCCACTTCCTGCACAGTAGCGGCCATCTCGGTGACGGCGCTGACCACTTGGTCTGTTTGTAGTTGCTGCTCAGACGCGCCAGCACTGGTCTGCATCGTCACATTCTGTAGCTGGCTAGTGGAGGCAGAGAAACTCTGCGTGGATTGTATGATCTGTTTTATCACGAGCTGGAACTGCTCGCCTACGGTATTGAAGGCGTCAACGACCTCGCCAAGCTCATCTTTAGACTCTTTTTTGGCACGTGCCGTGAGGTCACCGCCTGCCAGTTTGGTTGAGGCACTTTTCAGCTCTAGTACGGCTTTATGTATTGAGCTGTAGAAGCCAAAGAAGAGGTAAATTGCAATGGCCATCAGAATAAAGACTTTTGCAAACAGAATATATTTATCGTTGCGATAGCCGTCGCTGCGCAGTTCAAGCAGCGTGTCTAATTGCGGTGCAATGTTGTCGTAAAGTTGATAGTTTGCGCTAATGGCGCTACTGCCAAGTGTAAACAGTGCTTGAGGCGGCAGGGTGATGTTCTCCTGCTTGATCAGCTCTTTGTTGAGCATGGTCAGAAAATCGTTAACCTTCTGAACGCCTTTATCCAGATCAGCTTTCAACGTGGGTATGAGTGTTGGATTTTCGCGGAAGGCGACCTGCATACCGCTCATGGTGGCATCTAGATTTTCTTGTG
>JALSHQ010000103.1 GCA_026982145.1 Gammaproteobacteria bacterium
CAGCGCCTTTTCCCCACTGCACAGCAGCTATGGAATGATGCACTCCGCGCCGGACGTTTAGGTTGCCTATGGCAGCCGCCCCGCACCCTCGGCACCCAGTGGCCTGAATGGATGCTGCCGAACAGCGCACTGCAGCAAAGCAGCACGGTTTCGAGCAGATGAAAACCACCACACTCAAAGCCGTTCAACAGTTTGCACAAGCGACCCCCGATGCGATTGCGATTGAAGGGGATGAGATACACCTGAGCTATAGCGCACTGCTGAGTGAAGTCGAAAGCGTAAATCGCTATTTCCAGTCACGCGGATTCAACTGCATCGCACTGCTCATGGATAATAGCCCTGCGTGGGTAGTCTTTGATCTTGCCGCGCAGATGGCAGCCATCACGCTGGTGCCCCTCCCTCCTTTTTTTACCTCTAACCAGATTCAACATAGCTTGGCAGATGCAGGTGCTGAGGTGTTGATCAGCGACCAAACCGCGCCGCTCTCTGCACTATTACCCCATGCCAGACCGCGCCCCATACCAAAAGTGGCGGGGCAAAGTTGCTGGCAAGTTACGCTCCCTACCGCTTCACACAACAGGCCGATGCTGCACAATATCGCCAAAGTCACCTATACCTCAGGCACGACTGGCACCCCTAAAGGGGTCTGCTTAACACAGACTGCGATGGACAGCGTTGCAAATTCATTGAAGCGAGCGATCGGCATCACCGCTCATGAGCGCCACCTTGTGCTACTGCCACTCGCTGTCTTGTTGGAAAATGTTGGGGGGATCTACACGCCGTTGCTGGCGGGTGGGCGCTGCCTGATCCCCAAACTAAGTCGCGCAGGCATCATGGGGGCGACTGAATTAAATGCAGGAAAGATGATCGATGCAATCCGTCACGCCGAAGCCAACACTATTATTTTACTGCCCCAGATGTTACAGGCGCTCACCCATGAAATGCAGAGGGGAGCACCACTGCCTGAAAAGCTGCGTTTTATCGCTGTCGGCGGTGCCCCGGTGTCACAACGCTTACTCAATGAGGCAACATCACAAGGGCTTCCTGTCTATGAAGGCTACGGACTCTCTGAATGCGGTTCTGTCGTTGCAGTCAACACCCCCGAACGCCACCGCCCCGGCAGTGTCGGCAAGGTGCTACCCCATATCGCGATTAAGTTTAGCGATGAGGGCGAGATCCTGCTGGCAGGCACGCTTTTCAAAGGCTACCTCAACCACTCACCCCGCTCCGATGAGTGGTACCCCAGCGGTGATTTAGGGCACCTCGACAGTGATGGTTACCTCTACCTGACCGGGCGCAAGAAAAGCTGTTTCATCACCAGCTTTGGGCGCAATGTTGCACCCGAATGGGTAGAAAAAGAACTCACACAGCACCC
This sequence comes from Gammaproteobacteria bacterium, assembly GCA_026982145.1. Taxonomy (GTDB): domain Bacteria; phylum Pseudomonadota; class Gammaproteobacteria; order SZUA-140; family SZUA-140; genus SZUA-76. The sequence continues at coordinate 1,376 of JALSHQ010000103.1, forward strand.
GGCCATCAATCAAGCCGTGGTGTTTGGTGAAGCACGCCCCTACAACATCGCCATCATTGTGCCTCACTCCACGGATAACCGCTCACTGAAGCGCATCGAGGCCGCCATCAGTGAAGCCAACCAACAACTCCCCGACTATGCACAAGTTTCCGACTGGCTCTTTGCGGATGAGCCTTTCACCATAGCCAACCAGCAACTGACGGCCACCGGGCGGGCGCGCCGCGAGCAGATCTGGCAACACTATAACGAACATATCGACCAACGCTACCATCAACACGGCGCGACCGCCGAAAGGAGCCAACATGCCATTCTTTAATGAACTGATGCACGCCACTGAAACAGAGCGCTCTGAACTCTTCATGGTGCCGCAACTACAAGCCGGCGCGCGTGGTGAAATTTCCTTAGAAACTTACATCGCCTTTCTCACAGAGGCCTATCACCACGTTAAACATACCGTGCCACTCTTAATGGCGTGTGGTGCCCGCCTACCGCAACACCCAAGTTGGATGCTCGATGCGATCACTGAATATATTGATGAAGAGAAGGGACATGAAGAGTGGATTCTCAACGACATCACCGCCTGTGGCGCAGATGCAGAGAAAGTACGCCGCGGCACACCAAAACCCGCCACTGAACTGATGGTCGCCTATGCGTATCACACCATTGAACGCATTGACCCCATGGCTTTCTTTGGCATGGTATTAGTGCTGGAAGGCACCAGCATTGAGCTCGCCACCCAGGCCGCGCACGCTATTCAAAAGGATCTCAAACTGCCCGACCAAGCGTTTAGCTACCTCACCTCTCACGGTGCGCTGGACATTGAACACATGGGGTTTTATGAGCAGTTGATGAACAGAGTTGAAGCACCCAAAACACAACAGAAAATTACCCATTGTGCCCACATGATGTACCGCCTTTATGGCGATATCTTCCGCGCACTGCCCACCGCAACAAGCAACCATGGAGCAACATCATGAACCTAAAGAATTGCAGAGTCTTAATCACCGGGGCATCCGGCGGTATTGGCAAACACCTTGCTTTAGCACTGGCAAAACAAGGGGCAAAACTGGGGCTTGTCGACCTGCGTGAAAGCGCGCTTCTTGAGCAGCAAACGGCGCTCAAAGCCGCAGGTTACGCTGAGGTCTACACCGCCAGTGCCGACCTCTGCCGCAGTGAAGGCCGCCGCCACGCCATTGACACTATCCGCAATGCATTAGGGGGGACCGACCTGCTGATCAATAATGCCGGCGTGGTCGACTTTCACGACTTCACCCATCAAGACCCGGCCATGATCGACCGTATTTATCAGATCAACCTAATTGCACCAATACAGATGAGCCGCGAGATCTTGCCCGACATGCTGGCACAGGGCAGCGGCAAAATCGTGAATATCGGCTCCACTTTTGGCAGTATCGGCTTCGCCTATTTTGCCGCTTACTCTGGGAGTAAATTTGGCGTGCGCGGATTTTCTGAGTCACTCCGACGTGAATTGGATGGCACTGGGGTCAAGGTCGCCTACATCGCCCCCCGTGCCGTTAAAACCCCGGCCAATAGCGATGCCGTTTATCACATGGCCGAAGCGACCAAAATGAAGGTGGATGAGCCTGAAGCGGTCGCCCACTTTATTGTCGATAGCATCACCAAAGACAAAACCAGCGCCTATTACGGCTGGCCGGAGAAGATTTTCGTGCGCATCAACGCGCTTTTTCCCGGCCTTGTCGATGGTGCAGTGCGAAAACAGAACCGCATCATGGCACGTTTTGCCCCAAAAAAAGCCTAAGGAGAAAGAAGATGAAACGATCAACACTAGTATTCGTACTCACAGCACTCGTATCACAAAGTAGCTTTGCGATCGGCGAGGCCGCCAAACCGTTGCAACAACAATGGGACATCGCAAAATACCAGACCGACAAGGCACAGCGTGAAAAGGCTTTTGAGTCGCTAGCTAAACAGGCCAAAGCGATTGAACAGCAAAACCCTGACAACGCTGAAGTGCTGGTGTGGGAAGCGATTATCCTGAGCACCTACGCCGGAGAAAAAGGGGGCTTTGGTGCACTGAGGCTCGCTAAGGATGCCAAAAATCGCCTTGAAAAAGCAGCGCAGATCGACCCCGATGTGCTGCGCGGATCACTCTACACCTCCCTCGGCAGCCTCTATTATCAAGTGCCCGGCTGGCCGCTGGGCTTTGGTGACCATGAGAAGGCTGAATCCTATCTAAAAAAAGCACTGGCGCTGAACCCCAGCGGGATCGACCCTAACTACTTTTATGGTGATTTCTTGCTTGAAGAGGGGGAATACCAAAAAGCCATTCTCGCCTTCAAAAAAGCGTTGGCAGCGCCGCCTAGACCCCACCGCCCTGTTGCAGATGCTGGGCGTAAAAAAGAGATCAAAGCAGCGCTGGCAGAAGCACTCTCTCACCTCCCTTAATACCCTCATTTGCGAGGCACCACGGCATGGCCTTCCCCCGGCTAACTATCGTGGTGTACTCGCACCATCAAAAACAGATCTAGCAAATCCAAACATGCCTTATCTGGTATGATTCCCAATCTTAAAATGATGGATGTTGTTATAAAATACAATAGATTAACTGCTGTATATTTAAAGGAATCCCTTATTTTTGGCTGCATATATCCTGCACCATAAAGCGTGCACTCAGCCTGACCTTCATTTAAATGCCAGCAAACAAAAGAATAAAATAAATATATTTATAAAAAGTCGCTCACATCCACCGCTAAGCCGCCGATAAATAAACAGATTCCAAATGGCGATTCGCATGGAAGCGAGGCGAAATTCGGAACCCCATGTTTTTGCTTAAATTTAAGTGCCGTATCCGGCATTTTTTATTCTGGCAACAGCAAACTAGGCACCCCTATGGCATGCGCTTAAATCGATATAAGAATTGGGCTAGATCACAACTGAATCAGCCACCATCAGCACCTCATCTAGACGGCACTCTACCGGTGGGTTATTTAGATCGCGCCAAGAAATCCCTCTCTCTGCTGCTAGGATTAATGTTATGGGTTGCGGTAGCTCCCGCTCATGCGGCCATCGTCACTTGGGATGGCGGGGGCGCTGATAACAACTGGAATACCTGTGCCAACTGGAGTCCGGCAGACACCTGCCCCACCAATGCTGATATCGCCACCTTCAACGCCACCAGCATAAAAGATGTCTCGATCAC
>JALSHQ010000104.1 GCA_026982145.1 Gammaproteobacteria bacterium
GAAACCGGCCTAGCCATATCACTCATCAGCCATGATGAATACCACCACTTCAAAATCATTGAAAAACGCATCAAACAACGCCTACCCCGCGAACAGATAGCCGGATTCGAAGCCGATAAAGAGGTGGGATTTAAAAAATAGAACTTGTTGTACGGGCGGGGTTCAAGAGAAAAGGGGTGGAATTTAAACAGCATGTTTTGACCTTCCTATCTCAACACGCGTGGACTATGTTGAGGCGGGAATCCCAAACACAGAGCCATAATTAAGGGATCTCTGATCAAGTCATGAATGTTTTATGCTGGCTGAAATCGCCCTCATTTATCTCGAAAATAACACCAATAGAACGACTATTGCTGCGCATTTCGGAACAAATGAGAACAATTTCCTCTCAGCCTAAATTCATCCAGACTTAATCAGAGATCCCTTAAGGAAGCTCTGATCAAGTCATGAATGTTTTATGCTGGCTGAAATCGTCCTCATTTATCTCGAAAATAACACCAATAGAACGACTATTGCTGCGCATTTCGGAACAAATGAGAACAATTTCCTCTCAGCCTAAATTCATCCAGACTTAATCAGAGCTTCCTTAAGAGGGCAGATCAAAACATGGTGTCTAATACAAATACCGCTGAAACCCAACAAACGTTTCACGAATTCGCGCTATCCCGCCCAGTTGGTCTGCGGCTTCACTAATCGCGTGATATTTAAGCGCTAATAAATCCGGCAATTTATCTTGATCCAGCTCGCCGATCCCTTCCTTGATATATTGTTCAAGAACAAACTGAATAAATAGCTGGATGTTTTTATCGTATTCAGAATATATTTCTACCTTGTGTCTTTCTACCCGCTCGCTACGTGTAATCGGTGCAAGCGCAAAAGCGATATAAGCAAGCACATCAAACAGATCGCTTTTTTCCGCGTTTATCATTTGGCGAATTTCTAATAACGGCTCATCGCCATAACCTTTTTCTGACAAGCTTTCCAACAGTGCCTTGCGTGTATCAGGTTGACCCCATAAGGCTCTCAGCTCATCTTCATCTTTAAACAACTCCGGCAGCTCACCGAACAGACGCTCAATAAACTGAGCGGCTGACATCTGCTTACCGTCAGGGCTCCAGAATGTTGTCGCCATCATGTGCTGAATGGTTCGCTCTTTACCATCTGCCAGTTTGATTTTAGCCTTGACTCTTTTCTTGCAGACACAAGGGGTTTCACCACATCGTTTACAGGGTTCGTCAGGGTGCTCACATTCACAGGGCAACTGACCACACTCAAGGCACTCTGTTGGCGGCTCAGTTTCACAAGTACAGGGAATGTTCCCACATCGTTTGCATGGCTCTGGCTCTAATGGTTCTCCATCCCATTCGGGATCACTGAAATGTTCATAGGCCTTCACAAAGTCGTAAATCGTGAAATAATCTTTACCGTCAAACAGGCGTGTTCCTCGCCCGACAATCTGCTTGAATTCAATCATGGAGTTCACTGGGCGCATTAAAACAATGTTGCGCACATTGCGAGCATCCACACCTGTTGAAAGTTTTTGTGAGGTGGTAAGTATTGTCGGAATGGTCTTTTCATTGTCCTGAAAAATACGAAGATGTTGCTCGCCTATTTTTCCATCATTCGCCGTGACACGAACACAATAATTTGGCTCCTTGCTGAGCTTCATCTGATTAATCAGATCACGCACCGCCAGCGCATGTTCCTGCGTGGCGCAGAAAACAAGTGTCTTTTGGCCTTGATCAATCAACCCCATGAATAGTTTTACTCGATACTTCTCACGTGCCTTGATCTCGATGACACGATTAAAATCATCCTCCACATAACGCTTACCCTCCTCAATCTCACCTTCAACCAGTTGGTCGTCAGAGGTGTAGACATAATCATCCAGCGTGGTTGCGATTTGCTTCACTTTGAAAGGGGTGAGAAAACCATCGTTGATCCCCTCCTTCAGTGAATAGATGTAAACAGGCTCACCAAAATAGGCGTAGGTATCGGCATTGTGTTTGCGCTTGGGTGTGGCTGTTAGGCCAAGCTGCACGGCGGGTGAGAAATATTCCAGAATATCACGCCAGTTACTCTCATCATTCGCTCCGCCGCGATGACACTCATCAATCACAATGAAATCAAAAAAGTCTGGCGAGTACTCACCAAAGCTGGGGGCAGAATTTCCTTCAGCATCACGACCCGACATAAAGGTTTGGAAGATAGTAAAAAAGATACTGCCATTCTTCGGCACTCGCCCTTTTTTACGAATCGTTTCGGGGTCGATTCTGATCAGCGCATCTTCTGCAAAAGCTGAGAACGAGTTGTAGGCTTGGTCGGCCAGAATATTGCGATCCGCCAGAAACAAGATTCGTGGGCGGCGGCTTGGCTCAGCGCCCCCTTTCCAGTCAACCAGATTCCAGCGACTATGAAAGAGCTTCCAAGCAAGTTGAAATGCGATAAAGGTTTTACCCGTGCCGGTGGCGAGAGTAAGCAGAATACGATCACTGCCATTGGCGATAGCTTCCAGCGTTTTGTTGATCGCGTTGTGCTGATAATAACGTGCCTGCCACTGCCCACCCTTATCCTCAAATGGCACCTCACCAAAACGATTGCGCCACTCGTTGGCTCTAGCAAAGGTCTGCTGCCACAGCTCGTCAGGGGTGGGGTAGCGATCCACATAACACTCCGTACCACGGTGCATATCAATCTGATAGATGCCGATGCCATTGGTGGAGTAGGTAAAACGGGTCTGTAATTTTTCAGCATATTTCTTGGCCTGCCCAACCCCTTCCGTATCGGGCAGGTCACGGCGCTTGGCTTCAATAACCGCCAGCTTTTGCCCTTTATAAAACAGCACATAATCGGCAATATCCTGTTTCGCCCGTTTACCGGCCCCCTGCAAACGACCCAGCGTAATCACTTCACGCCGAACCCGACTGCCATCCACCACCCCCCAGCCTGCCTCTTTCAAGGCCGGGTCGATCAGTTCTGCACGGGTTTCAGCTTCGTTCACGTTTTATAATGGATAATTGATAGTGAAAAATGGATAACGGTCATCTGTTTGCCTTGGATGTTTTGATAATGCTGGTAAGCAATTTCAATAATTCGATATTGTCTGTCTTTATGGATTGATACGCTTGAGTTTCCAAAAAACCAGTCTCATTGAGCAAATCTAGCCAATACCCAGTCTCATTCGCCTCTTTCAGTGCAATAGCCAATTTATGAATAAAGTCAGCTTTACTTTCTGCATGCTCGGCCTCCCTTATCAAGGCACCCACTGCCGTGCCTGAGCGCAATAACTGCTTAGAAAGCACATACTCCTTGTGCTCATTTGTTAAATATTTGTACAGATTTACCACGCGCACCGCAAAAGAAAATGACTTTTCTTGCACCACCTTTCCGTTAGCACCACTCATTGTCAATTATCCATTTTCCCTTATCAATTATCTTTAGCCAGCATATTCATAATCAGGCGAATCATGGTCTCTTTATTGGTCGGATCAGATTCCGCCACCAACAGTGTCAACGCTGCCAGACCAATATCATTAATCACTGGCTCGCCACTATCACCTAGCAGACGCGCATTACGATTAAGGAAGTCCACAAACAGAAAGGCCGCGCTGCGTTTATTGCCATCGGAAAACGGATGGTTCTTGGTCACAAAATAGAGCAGATGAGCCGCCTTGGCTTCTATGGTGGGGTAGGCCGGTTCGCCAAACACCGATTGATCCAAATTGCCGAGAATTGAAGCCAGCCCGTTGTCTCGTTCACGGGCGAACAGATCGGTCGCTTCGCCCCGTGCCATCAACTCCACCTTGAGACTTGCCAGAGCAGCGCGAGCCTCTTCCACGCTGGGTAACGCACCTCCCGCCTGAGTTTTGGGTTCACTCAGCAAGCCTTCGTCATAACGTTGCAACAACAAAAAAGTTTGGGCATAGCGGGAGACGATATCGACCAATCCACGGCCACTCTCCAGTTGCAATTCGGGGCTTTGGGCTGTTTTGCGTATCAACGCCAACGCAGCTTCCAGTTCACTCGCATTTTTTTCAAAGCGCTGCTTGGAAAGCGTCCAACCTTGGGTCAAGTGTTCGCGTAATACACGCGTCGCCCATTGACGAAAATGGGTGCCCTGCCGAGATTTGACGCGATAACCAACCGAAATAATCACATCAAGGTTATAGAAATCCACTGGCCTGTCAGAATTTGCAATATGCATTTTTTGCATAGTGCTTCCTCTCATCAGCTCTTCTTCTTTGAAAACATTGCCAATATGGCGAGAAATCACCGATTGATCACGTCCAAACAAGCTAACCATCTGCGCCTGACTCAGCCAGACAGTATCGTGTGCAGCGTCCAATCTTACCTCAACCACCTGCCCCTCTTGCTGATAAATAATGATTTCGCTGACGTTTTGTTGATTCATTTCCCTCTCCTCGCCTGCTCCCTGAATAGAGCTTCCTGCCCACTCACCCGCTTGGCACTCCCATCAGGCTCAAGCCCCTTGCGCCGTATAAAACGAAGCGCTTGTTGAAACTCCGCCACGGGAATTTTCATCTTACTG
>JALSHQ010000105.1 GCA_026982145.1 Gammaproteobacteria bacterium
CAAGCAGTACCGGCAATGTCGAGATGTGCCCAGGTGTACTCTTGGGTGAAACGTGCCAGAAAACATGCAGCGGTAATCGTGCCCCCTTCGCGGCCGCCGATGTTGGCCATGTCGGCGAAGTTGCTCTTTAACTGGGCGTCATACTCTTCCCAGAGTGGCAACGGCCAGCCGCGGTCGTTGCTGCTTTTACCGGCGGCGAGTAGGTCGTCAACCAAAGCGTCATCATTGCCGAGTATGCCGGTGGCATGGCTGCCCAGCGCCATCACGCAGGAGCCGGTGAGGGTAGCGATATCGATCACCACAGCTGGATTGAAGCGTTTGCTGTAGGTGAGGGCATCGCACAGGATGAGTCGTCCTTCGGCGTCTGTGTTCAGCACTTCAATGGTCTGGCCTGACATGCTGGTCACTACGTCGCCCGGTTTGCTGGCACTGCCATCGGGCATGTTTTCACAGGCAGGCACAACACCCACTACATTGATCGGCAGTTGTAACTCGCTGATGGTCGCGATCACTCCGAGCACACTGGCAGCACCGCACATGTCATATTTCATCTCATCCATGGTGGGTGAGGGCTTTATAGAAATACCACCGGAGTCAAAGGTGACCCCTTTACCGACGAGCACAATGGGTTGCTCGCTTTTTTTACCCCCACTGTAGTTAAGGGTGATCAACTTAGCAGGCTCGCGGCTGCCACGGGTTACCGAGAGGAGTGATCCCATCTTCAGCGTTGCCATCTGCTTCTCATCGAGCACGCTAATCTTGAGTTTGCGATTACCTTTGCCAATGGCTTTAGCTTTATTGGCAAGGTAGGTGGGGGTGCAGATGTTGCCAGGCAGGTTGCCGAGGTCTTTGGTAGTCTTCATACCATTGGCGATGGCAAGCCCAACTTTGGCGGCATTACGGCAGTGGGTGCGGTTTGCAGTGCCGGGGATATGAAAGCTAACTTTTTTAAGGCTTGAAGCGGGGCGCTGCTGCGCTTTACTTTTCATCACCTCAAAGCGGTAAAGCGCATCGCAGGTGGCTACACTCATCTGACGGATCTTCCACGGCAGGTCTCGACCGTGAACTTTCAGCTCCCCCAGATAGCTAACGCACTCTTTAACATTAATTTTATCGAGCAGGTTGACTGCAGCAGTGACCATTTTTTGGAATTTTTGGTCGCTAAGTTCTGTTTCTGTACCACAACCGACCAGCAACACCCTATCGGCCTCGCAATGAGGAACAGTGTGTAGCAGCAGCGTTTCACCCACTTTTCCTTTGATATCACCCTTTTTGAGCAGTTTGCTAATATGGCCACGGCTGTTTTTATCAAGGTGTTTAGCCGCAGCGCTGAGCTTACCCGCCTCATGAACGGCAACGACGAGGCATGCCGAGCGCTGCTTTTCAATGGTGCTGTTGATGATTTTAAAGTCCATGAGTACTCCTGCGATTGATTGTCTGCGGGGAATGGTGGTCTCAATGGCTGATCTCTAGCCAGCATTTCCCGTTTGGTTCCTTTGAGTTTGCCTGATGCGGTATGATGCAAGGCATGATCGACAAACCATTTTCAAAAAATTCTACATGAAACAAGCTGTTTTTACACCGCCCATCACGTTATTTAATCGCTCTTTGCTAGGTTTCGAGCGAAAACGGTGATCATCAGTCGCTACATTCTGAAAGAAGTGTTGTTGACGCTGGTAGCGGTGACGACTGTGCTGTTGTTAATTTTCTTGAGTAATCGTTTTGTTTACTACCTTGCCGATGCCAGTACCGGCAACCTCTCCAGCGATGTCATTTTTACGATTTTAATGCTCAAAACATTAGATGCATTGGTGATTATGCTGCCTCTCTCGCTTTTTCTGTCAGTACTGATCGCTTTTAGTCGGCTTTATAAAGATAGTGAAATGGTAGCAATGCTAGCTTGTGGGGTGGGTATCGGGCGAATCTACAAAACAGTATTGATGTTGGCGGTCTTTGTTGCTTTGATTGTTTCTATGATCACTTTTTATGCGGCACCATGGGCAACGGAGCAGGCCTACCGTATTCAAGACAGAGAGAAAGCGAGTGCAACGATGGCAGGTATAGCATCGGGACGGTTCACTGCGCCAGCACGTGCTGAGGGCGTTTTTTATGCTGAGTATATCTCGGAAGATCAAAGCGAGATCAGAGATGTTTTTATTCACAGTGAGCGAGGTGATCAGCAGGTCGTCTTCTCTGCAAAATCGGGGCGTTATTTCATCAGGGAAGAGAGCGGCAATCGCTTTTTGGAGCTGCAAGATGGCTATCGTTATGAGGGGTTGCCGGGCAGCTCTGACTTTACCATCACAAAATATAAAACACATGCGATTCGTATTCAGAAGCAGGAGGTCGTGCGCTCAAATCGAAAACATAAAGCCTACCCCACGGGTGAGTTGTTAGATACAGAGGCACGCCGCCAATTTGCCGCGAGCCACCATTGGAACTTTGATGATCTTCATCGTTACGACATGGCAGAGCTTCACTGGCGATTGGCGATGCCACTCTCAACGGTGCTGCTCGCAATGTTGGCTGTGCCGCTGAGTCGCACTAACCCTAGGCAAGGGCGCTATGCCAAGCTGTTTGTCGCAATTTTGGTCTATTTCATTTACAGCAACCTGATGGGTGTTGGCCGAACTTGGCTAGAGCGGGATGTTATTGCTCAGGTGATAGGGTTGTGGTGGGCGCATAGTGCCGTGTTATTGCTTACGATCATACTGCTCTATAAACAATATGGCTTGAGCATGCTGCACTCTGGAAAAATAGCGACTGCCAACCCACCGCTTGCTAAGAAGGATTAAGGGCAATGGTGATATTAGACCGTTATATCATGCGAACCGTTATCGGCAACGTTCTGTTGGTGATGCTGATCTTGCTGGCGCTGTTCTCCTTTGCCGCATTTGTCAACGAGCTCACCTATATTGGAAAAGGTGACTATGGCGTGCTGTTAGCACTTTTTTATGTGGGGCTGACGTTACCTAGCCTCGCTTATGATCTGTTTCCTGTTGCGGCATTGCTGGGCAGCGTGATGGGGTTAGGTATCATGGCGAGCAATAGCGAGCTAGTCGTCATGCGCGCAGCAGGTGTTTCCATCGGTAGAATCACCTGGTCTGTAATGAAAGCGGGGCTGATATTGGTAGTGTGTGCTGTGATCATCAGCGAGTTTATTTCGGGCGAAAGTCAGCGGCTGGCTCAGGAGATCCGCAGTCAGGCATTGACGGGCTATGTGACAAAAAAACTCGACAAAGGCTTTTGGACGCGTGATGAAGCGCGCATCGTCAATGTACGCAGAGTGCTGCCCGATGGTGAACTACGTGATATTTATATATATGAAATTGATGATCAGCGCCGCTTGAATGAAATGATTTATGCCAAAAGCGCCCGCTATGAGCATAATCAATGGGTACTTAACGGAGTCAGGCAGAGCTGGCTCGATGAGAATGAAGTTAAATCATTACTGCTAGCCCACTTGCCGCAGAAGAGCTTAATTGATCCTGAAATGATAGCCGTCATCGCCATTAAGCCGCGCAGCCTTTCGGCGCAGGGGCTTTATAAATTTATCGAATACCTCAAAGCAAATGATTTAAATGCTGGGCATTATGAGATGGTATTTTGGTCAAAAGTGGTACTGCCCTTTGCAACAGCCATGATGGTTTTTTTATCGATTCCATTTGTTTTTGGGCCACTTCGCTCTGTGGGAGTCGGGGTTCGAGTGCTGGTGGGTACACTGGTCGGCATTACCTTCTATGTGATCCATCAGATGTCGAGTTATGTAGGGTTAGTTTTTCATGTCAACCCGGCGCTGAGTGCAACATTGCCCACACTGCTGTTTTTCTTTGTATCGATATTGATGATGCGACGTATCAAATAGAAGCTAGCTTGAGTGATTTTAAATTCAAGCCTTTATGTCGATAATCGTACCGATCGTTTCGCTAATAGTTTCGACCACTTTTGCTGATGCCTCAACCTGCAAGCGAGCCATCATCAGCTCAACTAAAGGCTCTGCCACCTCTGCGGGGTTAGCTGAGCGGCTGTTATCGCTGCTGGCAATGGTAGCAGCGCTCTTTTCTGCCATGGCCATGCCGCGTTGAATACCGCTAATACCCGCGTTAAGGGCTGTAATACTACTCATAATATGAACCTCTTGATGCTTTTACCTATATCGACAAAAATAGCCTGATTCTGAAATGAAACCCAGTGAGGTTGATAGATGATTGGTGGTTTTGTGATCGCTTTCAACATTTTCATAATGTGCTTAAAAAATGTTGTATCTATGTTGTTCATGGCACTTGTTTGAGGTAAGTATGTGTGAAAACAGAGGCCCTTCAGAGGGGGCTTGTATGAGTATGGCGCACTGTCCATTGTGTGGTGAGGTTAACCATTGCCAATTTAAGGTGCCGGAGAATAGCCAGAAAGCAGGCTGTTGGTGCCGTGCTGAAACGTTCCCTCCTGCGCTTTTATCTAAGCTACCAGAGGGCGAACGAAATAGTCGCTGTATCTGTATGAAGTGCCTGAAGCGCTTTTCAGTCGATCCGCCAATACCATAATCTTTA